>CANCZH010000015.1 GCA_947382445.1 uncultured Clostridium sp.
CCATTTTTTTATTTTTTATTTACAATTTATAAATAATCTTAGGGCATCAATATTTTGCTCTATATTTAATACTATTTCTTTAAATCTAAAGACAATAATTTTGATATACCATTTTCCTCCATAGTAATACCATAAACCGTATTAGCAGCCTCCATAGTACCTTTTCTATGGGTAATAACTAAAAATTGTGAATTACATGAAAATTTCTTTAAATATTCAGCATAACGATAAACATTAACATCATCTAAAGCTGCCTCAATTTCATCTAGTACACAGAAAGGTGCAGGGTTAATTTTTAATATTGCAAATAATAATGCAATAGCTGTAAAAGCTCTCTCCCCACCTGATAGAAGCATCATATTCTGCAATTTTTTTCCTGGTGGCTGAACTTCTATTTCTATTCCTGATTCTAATATATTATCTTGGTCAGTTAATTTAAGTTCTGCTTTTCCACCGCCAAATAACTCTGTAAAAACTTCTGAAAAGTTTTTATTAATAATTTTAAATCTTTCTTCAAATTGCGTTTTCATAGTATCTGTCATATCTGAAATAACTTTTCTAAGTTTTGATATTGCTGTTTCTAAGTCTAAACGTTGTTCTGAGATAAAATCATAACGTTCTTTAAGTTTTCTATATTCTTCAATTGAATCAATATTAACACTTCCTAAATTCTTCATATCAGAACGTAATTTGCTAACTCTTTTCTGTACCTCTGCTACATTCTTAGGTTCTTCATATTCACCTGGATCATTTGGTGTAATTTCATATTCTTCCCACATCTTAGCAACTATTTGCTCAAGCTCAAATTCAAATTTAGATTTTTTAATATCTCCTTTATTAATTTGTTCTTTTAAGTCATCTATCTTTTCTATTTGACCTGAAACATTTTCTTCTGTTTCAAGTAATTTATTATTCTTTGAAGTTCTTTCTTTTTTTAATTCTTCAACTTTATTTCCACTATTTGAAACTTCTTTTGTTAACTCTTCAATTTTTGTAGCAAGTTCAGAATTTATTTCTTCTAATTTTGCATTATCCTCAATAATTTTGGCTTTTTGTTCATTTTTATTTTCAGTAGATTTATTTATATTTTCTATATCTAAATTAATTCTTTCAACTAATTCATCAATAGATGCTTCACTTTCATCAAAAGAAGATACTGAAATTTTTAGGTTAGTAATATCAAAGTTTAAATCATCTGCATATTTTTGAGTATCTTTATTTGCTTCTGCAAATTCTCTAATCTCCTCATTAAGTTTATTATTTTCTTCATCAAGAACTTGTATTTTAGTTTTTAATTCTTCTTGTGTTTCAGTATTTATCTGCAATTGTTCATTTATAGATTTTTCTTCTTCTCTTAATTTATTAAGCCTTAGCTCAATCTTATTAACAGCTTCTTCAATTGAAACTACTTTCTGATTTTCTGTTGCATATACAATTTCAACTTCTTTTAGTTGTTCTTCTAGTTCTTGTGCCTCTTTCAAAGTACTTTCAATAGATTTCTCATAATCAGCCTTTTCAGTTTTTAATTTTTCTATTTGTTTTTGTAATGAAGAAATTTGCTTTTTTAAGTCCTCAATTTCTCTTGATCTACCTAGTATATTAACAGTCTTTTGGTTAATACTACCACCACTAATTGCACCAGATGGGTTAAGAATATCCCCATCAAGTGTAACTATTTTAAAGCCATATGAATTTTTTCTTGCAATTGATATAGCATTTTCCATATTATCAACAACAAGAGTCCTTCCAAGCAAACTTAAAATAACATCTTCATATTTCTTATCAAATTTTACTAAGTCTGATGCAATTCCTATAACTCCCTGATTAGATTTGATTTGTTCTAGTTTTTTACCTTTTACAGATGTTATAGGTAAAAAACTTGCTCTTCCTAAATTAAATTTTCTTAAATGTTCAACTAATTTTTTTGCATCTTCTTCTGTATCTGTAACAATGTTTTGCATTGCTTGTCCTAAAGACATTTCTATTGCTATTTCATATTCTTTTGGAACAGAAATTAAATTAGCTATAACTCCATGTACACCTTTTTTTAAATTAGAATCCCTTTCACAGTCTTGTAATATTGATTTAACACTTCTTATATATCCTTCTTTTTCTTTTTCTGTCTCTACTAAAAATTTAAGTCTTGAATCTTTAATTCTCATTTCAGATTCACATTGGTTTATTTTTAAATCATAATTTTTAAGTTTATCAGTTGCTTCTTTTTTTGTATTTTCAATTTTTTCTAAACTATTTTTAATTTTATTTCTTTTTGCCTCTATTTCAGCAAATTTTTGAGAAATTTCTGATTTAGTCATTCTAGAAGAATCTAGTTCTGAAATGTTTGACGTAATTTCTTCTTTGATGGCTTTTTTCCTTGTTTCAGCATTTTCTACATTAGCAATTAATGTACTAATTGTATTTGATATCTCATATTTCTTATCTGTATTTCCTTGTACTGTTTTTTTCTTACTTTCAATTTCTAATTCTTTTTCAGACATTTTGTCTGTTAATTTTTTAAGTTCTGCTTCTTTTTCTTCTAATTCTTTTGCAAATTTGTCTTTGTTATCACGTAAATTTGTCTTTTTGTCTTGTTTTTGAATTTTCTCTTCTTCAAGTATACCAAGTTTTTCAATATTCTCCTTAATTTCATTTTCTAGTCTTTCAAAATTATCTTTATTATTAGATATTTTCTCTAAATTCAAATTAATACTAGAATTTAATTGTTCTTTCTTTTTGTCATTTTCAAATCCTAAGTTTTGCATTTTCTCTATTTGAACAGTTATATTATCTAATTCTTCTTTTAGTTCTTCTTTTAGCTCTTGAATATTAGTAAGTCTTTCATTTTCTCTAATTAATTGTGTATTAAATATATCTTGATTATTTACAATTTCTTCTATTTTAGTTTTATAGTCATTAATATTATGAATAAATAAACCTATTTCAATACTTTTAAGTTCATCTCTTAAACGTAAAAATTCCTTTGCTTTTTCGGATTGTATTCTAGTAGGCTCTATATTTGCTTCTATTTCAGTAATAATATCATTAATTCTAAGTAAATTTAACTTTGTTTGCTCTAATTTTTTTTCGGATTCTTGTTTTCTAACTCTATATTTAACAATACCAGCTGCTTCCTCAAAAATATGTCTTCTTTCTTCTGATTTATTACTTAAAATTTCATCTATTTTTCCTTGTCCAATTATAGAATATCCATCTTTTCCTATACCTGTATCCATAAATAATTCAAGTATATCTTTTAATCTGCATGGAGCTTTATTTATGTAATATCCAGATTCGCCATTTCTATATATTTTTCTAGTAACAGTAACTTCATTATATTCTATTGGTAATTTCTGATCTGTGTTATCTATTACCATAGAAACTTCAGCAAATCCTAAAGATTTTCTGTTTTGAGTACCTGCAAATATAATATCTTCTGTTTTTGTTCCTCTAAGTGACTTCATACTTTGTTCACCTAAAACCCATCTAATAGCATCTGAAATATTACTTTTTCCAGAGCCATTTGGTCCAATAACTGTTGTTATTCCGGGAAAAAACTCTAATACTGTTTTGTCAGCAAATGACTTAAATCCTTGTAATTCCATTCTTTTTAAATACATTTCTTTATTCCTTCTTTTTCTAATATGCTATTCTATAATATAATAATTCTTGAATTTATTCAAGCATTTTCGCTTGACCATTTTATTTATAAAGGATAAAATAACATAAGTAAATTAAAAGGAAGGAAATTTCTGCATGAAATCAGAAGAATTTGATTTTTATAACCGTACTTCTTTAAAATCTTATAATCTAGACCATGCTATGCGTTACCAATTAGCTTGTTTGGATAGTCTTGATGTTTATACTAGAAAACATTCTGAAAATGTTGCAACAATTACTTGCCGTTTATGTGAAAACTTAAATATGAGTGAGGGGTTTACGATATATTGCACTATTTGTGCATACCTTCATGATATAGGGAAAATGTTTATTCCTCCATCAGTTTTACAAAAGCCCAGTAGATTAACTGATGAAGAATATGAAATAATGAAAACACATACAACTATTGGCTATAACATGTGTATGAAAGATTTAAAGTTACGTCCTTATGCTGCTGGTGCATATTATCATCATGAAGCTTTGAATGGCACTGGTTATCCACAAGGTTTAACAAAAAAAGATATTCCATATGAAGCTCAAATAATACGTGTTGCAGATGAATTTGAGGCAATTACTGCCAAACGTCAATATAAAACTCATGTTGGTATAATTGATACATTAAATATATTAATTCAAGATTCTGAACCTGTTGATAAAAAAGATGGTATACAACTGATTATAAAGGATGCAAAAGTTGGAAAAATAGATAAAAAAATAGTTAAAGCATTACTTAAAGTTATCCAAGAAGATACTGAATATGAAATTTCAGCAAGAATAGAATATCTTGACTTTTTGAGGGATGAAATTGCTCGTTTAAATAAAGTAGAAAAAATTTATAAAAAATATGTAGGTACTTCTTCTGAAAAGAAAAAAGATTATCATAGTCAAGAAGCTGATTTATATTTAAAGCAGGGTGAAACATTGGATAATTTTAAAAATGTTTTAGAAGAATATAAGATTTCATATGCTGATAGAACAAAGCATATTGATGAACTTTATAAAGAAGTTAAAGAAATTAAAAAATTAAAAATTTAATTTCAAATTAGAACTTGAAATGGTTGATTAAATATTAATGCAATTTAAAAGAAAAAGAATAAAATTATTTGTTCCTTACTGTCAGTCTCATAGATGGAGTTTAAATTCTAAAATTTTAAATTTTAGAATTTTACTCCATCTAATTCGCTTCCAAACTGCGCGTCACTAAATAATTTTATTCTTTTTCTTTTTTATTATTTTCTTAAAATATCAACCATTTTAAGTTCTAATTTGAAATTTAATTAAAATATTTTAAAATTCCATTATAAATTCCCCAAGCCAACTTATTTTGATAATCATCTGTTAACAATTTTTGCCCCTCCTGTGGATTAGATAAAAAGCCACACTCTACTATTGATATAGGTATTTCAACATTTTCTATTAAATAAACATTACTAATATCATGTGCTTTTCTATGATTATCTTCTTGAACACTCTCCGATATAGCTTCTTGAATGCATACAGCAAGCTTTTGACCATTTTCATCATCTGCTCTATAAAATGTTTGCCAACCACTATATTTCTCACTATCCCCCTTATTTAAGTGAATTGACACAAAAATATCTGCTTGCCCCTCATTACCAATTTTAGCCCTATTTTTTATATCAGAAACTTTCTTTTCTCTTAATGTTTCTTTGTCTAAATCATATATTGCATTTTCATCAGATCTTGTTAGAAGTACAGTAGCACCACTCTCTTCTAATAACTTCTGAACCTTTAATGTAATATTCAAATTAGTTTCCTCTTCTGTCATTCCATTCACACCGAATTGCTCCCTCGTCAGGTTTTCCATGTCCAGCATCTAGTATAATTACTTTATTTGTAACTGGTGTACTAGATGTTAAAACAGACTCTTCCACATGTCTAACATTTGTACATAAAATAGCTGAAAAACAACAAATTCCAATAAGAAGCAATCCTATCTTCTTTCTATCTATAACTATCATATTAGACTATATGTAAAAGCATAAAAAAAAGAACATAATCGTTCTTTTTTTATCTATTTATATAATATCACCACATTAGCTACTGCAAATTTCTTACAATGAGAAATACTAATATCTATACTTTCTATCATATCATTATTAAATTTAACTTCTGGTCTTCCATTTTCATTATTAATAACTTCAAAACCGCTTCCAGTTAACTGTTTCTTCATCAGAAAACTTACTTAATGCTTTAAACATGGCTTCCTTTGCTGAAAACCTAGCTGCATAATGCTGATACTTGTTCTTTAAGTGAGATTCACAATATTCAATTTCTTTTTCAGTATAAATTGTATTTAAAAACTTTTCGCCATTACGTTCAATAGCAGTTTTTATTCTATCTATTTCAATAATATCAGTCCCACATGCTATTTTCAAGTTAATCCCCCTACATAAACATATATGCAATAATAGTAAAAGTATTTAATATAAGTGACAAAATTAAAAGCATCACCATAATACTATAATTTCTATTATTTTTTTCAATATCTAAATCCTTATAAATAATCTCATACTTTTTTCTAATTTGCTCAAATTGCTCTTCCAATTCAAAAACAGAACCAAGAATTCTATAATACAAACTGCCAGTATCATCATTAGTAATTTCCTTAGCCCATAATGACTTAGTAAAATCAATAAATCTTCTTCTAATATGAATAATTTTATCATAACTTCTAAATTCATCATTTATATGTTTCAAAAAAATCTTTTGATATAATCTCAAAATGTAAGTATAATAAATAACAGTTTCATATTCATAAGGAAGTTTTGTATAATTATACATATCAACAGCTGAACAAAGTAAATTACAATTAGATTTAGTAATACCTGTACGAGAATATTTTAACTTTGAAATTGTACTTAAATTTTGTTCTTCACTTTCCTTATTTAAATCAGTAATATAATTACTTGGAAAAGTATTTACATATTTCAAAAATTCATTTTCAAAATTGTTAAAGCTGTTTTTATCATTCCAACATTCATATGGTATACATGTATATCCAAATGTATAAAACTTATTTTCAATACTAAAATTACTTTTTGGACTACCAGTTATTTCTCTTATAATAGATTTTATTTCTGTAACATCCTTTAATATATCTGTTTGAATATTTATATTTTCGTATTGCTTCAAACTAGCAAATTCAGAATTTATTTCTTTAAATTTATAGTTGAAATTTAGAATATCAGAAAACTTTTCACTTTCTTCAATTGTAGTTTTAATGCTTAAAAAACATATTCCTGTATTAAAACAAATTATATCTATTTTAGGAATATTAAAAAATATTCCATTTTCTCTTCCAACTTTTCCAGAAACAGTAACTCCTAATAAATATTCAAAACAAACACAAGAATGTTTTGCTAAAACTTTAGCCTTTTTCTCATTATTTAATTCTTTAAATTCTTTTAGTCTTTCATCTCTAAGCTCAAAAGTTGGAAAAAGATTTTCTCTAATATTAGGACTAAAATAATTATAAATATCTAAGTCTTTCTCTTTTTCAAATATTCTTAATGTACTTTTTTTATCTTTCAATAATCTTAAAATATATTTCTCATACTTTCCAGATTCTATAATATATGGATGTAAGAAATATGTATATTGATATTTAAATGATAATTCCAAGATAATTCTCCTCTTTTGTATTTTACTTTAGTTTTTATTTTGTATATGTATTTAACTCAATGTTTGAAGTTAAATGCCATGTTCCTATAAAATCTATATATATATTGTTTTCAAGGTCAACTGATGGTTCTAAAAGTACCGCTCCATTTGATTGTAATACTCCCCATTTTCCGTCTTTTTTAACAGCACAAAATCCATATTTATTCTGTTCATTTGCATCGTCATATATACAATCTACAACTTTTTTATTTTCTTTATTTACATATCCATATTTTCCATTTTCTTTAACTAAAAATAATGTATTATTTTTAAGTGCATCTATACTACTAATTTCTTGATATTGAAAATTATAATATTTATAATCTGAATCAGTTCTTATACGTATGTATCCAAGTTCTGTATCAACTTTATTAATAGTACCTGTTAATACATACTTCAAATCCCTTGTATATATATCTGTTGTATAATCTGAATTTTCACAAACTAATGAAGCAATATCATTTCTGTAACTAATATCTTCGTATTTTATATCTATTACTGTCTCTTTTAACGTATTTATAATACCATATTTGTTGCTTGTACTTACAATATAATAATCTCCAAAACATGGTTTTATAATATCATAACCAGCATCTATAATAGTTGTTCCATTTTGTGTTATCACTCCATATTTTCCTGCATTCTTAATAATTAAGTTTTCACCATTAATTGATATTATCTCATCAAATCCTGATTCTAATAAAGTTGTACCATCTTTAGAAATTAATTTTGTTTTAATTCCTTCTTTTACAACATATTTATCTTGACCACTAACTTTCATTATTTCATTGTATTTATTTTCCAGAATTATTCTTCCTTCTGAACCAACAAGCCCAAACATTTTATTTTCATCTTCAACAATATATCCATCAGTATATGTTGTACCAAATGGCTGTATAGACGTATATGTTGGGTTTATAACTATTGTTTTTGATAAAGTATTATATAAACCATACTTTCCATCTTTCTTAATAATTAATGTTTTTAAAATTCCCTTTAAAGAGTATATTTCATCATATTCAGAATCTAAAACTTGATTTCCTGAGAAATCAATTAAACCATATTTTCCATCTTTCTCAAAAGTTAATACATCTGAATTATACCAAACTTCATCAGTAGAATTATAATTTACAATTGCATTTACATTATTGTAATTTTCGAATAGTGTTTCATTTTTATCATTAATAGCTTTTGTTTTACCTGTTCCAGTTTTGTAATTAACATCATATGAGACAATAAAAATATTTTTTTTAGGATCAGGAACAATAATCATATCATCATAATAAATATTAGATAATTGTTCTCCTTTATTATTAATTACTCCCCATTTTGAATTTACATATGCTGAAAAGTATTCAGGATTATTATTCATAAGTAATTGTTCTTTATTTTTTTTATTTAAAGCAAGTATTATTGATGCAATAACCATTACTATTACTATTAATGCTATTATAGTTGCTATAACTTTTTTTATATTTAGTTTTGGTCCTTCATCAAATCTTCTACCTCTATTTCTTCTCATTACATCCTCCGTAAAAACATTATTACACCATTACTATATCACATTTTGCCACTAAAATACAAGAATAACATGATAAAAACACAACCAAATTTAATTTTGATTGTGTTTTAAATTAATATTTTAAGTAAATAATTTATATAGACCTTTTCGCTATTTTTAAATTTTAGAAACTTTTATAACAATAACTGTCATATCATCTTTAAGTATTCCATACCCATTATCAATTGCTTCTCTTAAAATAATATCTGCCATCTTTTTAACACTAGTAGTAGTAATCTCTTTAAGCATTTTTATAAACCATTTATCATCTGCTTGTTCTTTATTAGAATCAATAATTCCATCACTGCACATAACAAATATATCTCCATCTCTTAAATCCTTATCATATACAGTAAAATCAACATCATTTAATATTCCAATTGGTAATGAATTTGCTTCAACAATTTCAATATTTTGCTTATTTTTAATATATGTCCTGCAAGAACCGTTCTTTATGAATTCAATTATTCCTGTATATAAATCAAGTACTGCTACATCCATTGTTGCATAAATTTCTTCTGATGAAAGTTTAACAGTAGAATTTATTAACTCTAAAGAATCTTCTTTTTCAAATCCAGCAGATAATGTCTGTTTTAGCATTTTAGTAACAATTTGGCTAGACTTTCTTGCATCTTTTCCTGAACCCATTCCATCACTAAGAGCTATCATATATTTATTATCTTCAAGCCTTATTTGAATATTACTGTCTCCAGAAACATCATTTCCTGTTTTAGGTAAAGACGCTAGTCCAACTTGCAAATTAAATTTATCTTCTGAAATATATTTCTGCATATACAATTTAGATTCTAAATGACTTGTATCTTTATTTAGAATAATTTTCTCTTTACATACTTTAGTTAAAATCTCTTCAATAGATTTGATTTTTTCTTTATCTTGTATAGCCTTTTCAAATAGCAAATCAATAAAATATTTTTTACTCTTATTTTGTCTTATACGCAATTCTTTTACAAAAATATCTTTTTGCTTCAATAATTCTTTTATTTCTGTTTCTTTGTTTTTATATGTTTGTTCTTTATTATTTGACATCTCAGCTGCTATCTCTGAAATAGCTTTTGATACACCTTTTAATTGTTTTGAAATTGACTTTTTATTTTCTTGCAGACGTTGTTTCCATTGAAAATTCATTTCATTTATTCTGTATGTTCTATTAATAATTCTAGCAACTTGATTTACATCATCTTTTATTGCCGCATTAGAATTAATATCTAAAATCTCATTTCTTTTTTCAAAAATTTCTATAATATCCTTTTCATTTATCTCTTCTTTTTCAATAAGTAACATATATATATCATCTAAAATATTACTTTCAATATTTATTAATTCTTCATATAAAATATTATTTGGAAAACTATCAAGATTATTTAATAAATCTTCTATAAATGTTTCCTTGCTTTTATTTATATTTTCCGCTTCATCAGCAACTAGTTCTTCATCTTTTATTCCATAACTTTTTGCAATTTCTTTAACTGTATCAGACAAATAACCTAGTCTTGTCTCTGTATTTTTGCTCTCTGCTAACCTATTGTCAATAACCGGACTAAAAAATTTATTTTTTCCAATTAAATCTTCTACATCAATTTCAATATATTTAGGTACAAATAATAATGCAATTGATGAAATTAAAATTTCTTTATAAAAAATAACTTCCACTACATTTCCTGTTGAAATATAAGAAAGAACAGCATTTCCTATAAAAAATCCAGCAATAACTCCAAATTTTCCTAATCTATTTAAAGCACCAGAAAGCATTCCTGAAACTGAAAATACTAGAACCTGTAAAGGTGTAACAATTCCTACAACTCCTAGAATTAATCCTATTGAAATTCCTATTGTTGAACCAACTAATACTCCATTTTTCCACGCTAGCACTAATATTAAGAAAATTGCTAAAAGATTTGCTATCGACATTCCAAAAACTCTATATGTTGAAACAGCAACTGCTGCAATTGAAACTAAGACTGTGGCACCAATAATCTCTTCAATAGTAAAAGCTGTTTTAAATCCAAAAGTTTCTAGTACTCCTATACTATTTACAAAAACTTTATAAAATACATATGTAAAAATTACTGATGCTATTGACATGATAATATCATATATTAAAACTGGTCCCATTAAAATTTTTATAGCTTGTACTACTGAAACAGAAATAATTAAATTTTTTCCTAATTTACTAATTTCGTTCCTATCTTCTTGAATATATGGTTTGAAAAATACTATTGTTAATAGAAAAATTAATACTGTTAAAAAATACATTAAAAAAGAATTAGCTCCAAAACTTACAATAGTTCCTATTGAAGTTGTAACTAATATTGCACCTGCTGGAATTGTACTACTACAAGCAGCTACAAAAAATGCCATAGCAAATGGAGTAATTCCATCTCTAATTGAAACAGTTGAAACTAAAAAAGAAAGAATATAAATTATAATATTTTGAATTGTAAAAATTCTTTTTAAAATTTCAATTTTATTATTATTTACTTTAACACTTTTTTGATTAAGTTCTATATTATCTGCTAAATTTTGAAACATCCCTACCACCTCATACTTTTCTAATATTTAATACCATTTCAATTAAAAATATTGTCATATAATATTAAATATTTAAAAAAGTTATTTACTTTTTGTGATAATTTTTTCTATTTTCTCCTAAATAGTGTTCCCATTCTATTACAATTTCCAAAAAAGAGCAAGCTTTTTTACTTAATATATTTTTTCTTAACTTTTTTAATCGACACAAAAAAGAGCTAGAATATAACATTTCTAGCCCTTATAAATTATTTAATTATTCAACTACCTTTAAAAGTTCTGATTTTAACTCTTCTAATCTAGCATTAGCTTCTTCAATTGATTTAGCTTTAACACCCATATAGAACTTAACCTTTGGCTCAGTTCCTGATGGTCTTGCGCAGCACCATTCATCATTAGCAAGTTCATAATATAAAACATTTGACTTAGGTAATTTAATTTCTTCTTCAGCACCTGTTTTCATATTCTTTTTAACACTTATACTATAATCAGATATAGATTCAACATCGTATTTTCCAAAAGATACAACCGGATTTTTACGTAAGTTTTCCATTAATTCTTTTATTTTTTCAGCACCGTCAGCACCTTTTAATACAATTGAAACTTGTGATTCTCTATAATATCCATATTTTTCATAAATATTAATCATTTGGTCCCACAAAGTTAAACCTTGTTTTTTATAGAAAGCAGCTGCTTCTGCAAGCATCATAACAGCAACAATACCATCTTTATCTCTTGCATGAGTACCAACTAAACATCCATAACTCTCTTCAAATCCAAATACATATTCATGTTCGTGAGTTTCTTCAAAGTTTCTAATTTGTTCACCTATGTATTTAAAACCTGTTAAAGTTTCAATTAAATCCATATTATAATATCTTGCAATTGCATCTGTTAGTTTAGAAGAAACAATTGTCCTAATTATAGCTCCATTAGTTGGTAAAGTATTGTTCTCTTTTCTTTGAGATAATATATATTCTGCTATTAATAAAGCTGTCATATTTCCTGTATAGAAAATATATTCATTAGTTTTTGTATCTTTTACATGTATTCCTAATCTATCAGAATCTGGATCTGTTGCTAATATAATATCAGCATCAACTTTTTTAGCTAATTTTAAAGCTAATGTATACGCTTTTGGTTCTTCTGGATTTGGATAATCAACTGTTGGGAAATTTCCATCTGGTAGTTCTTGTTCTGGAACAACATAAACATTTTCAAATCCAAGTTCTTTTAAAACTCTTTGAACTGATTTATTTCCAGCACCATGTAAAGGTGTATAAACTATTTTAATATCTTTACCCATTTCATGTGTAACTTCTGGATGAATAGATAAAGCTTTTAAATTACGAATATAATTATCATCAATAGCTTTTCCTATAACATGATATAATCTCTTAGCTCCAGCTTCTTCTCTAGTCATAGTTTTAACCATTGAATAATCTGTAACTTTATTTACTTCTTCAATAATTTCTCTATCTCTAGGAGAAACAATTTGGGCACCATCTTCCCAATATACTTTATAACCATTATATTGTGGTGGATTATGGCTAGCTGTAATCATTATTCCAGCAGTAGCACCTAATTCTCTAACTGCAAAAGATAATTCTGGAACTGGTCTTAACTCATCAAAAATATATGTTTTAATTCCATTAGCATTTAAGCATAATGCTGTATATTCACTGAATTCTTTTGACATTCTACGTGAATCATATGAAATTACTACACCTTTATCTTCAGTTCCTTGTTTTAATATATAGTTTGCTAAACCTTGTGTAGCTTTAGAAACAATATATTTATTCATTCTATTAGTTCCTGCACCAATAACACCTCTAAGTCCTGCTGTTCCAAAGTCTAATGATTTATAAAAACGGTCCTTTATTTCTTCATCATTTCCTCTAATTTTTAGCAACTCATTCTTTGTATCAGAGTCAATCATTGGATCTTTGCACCATCTGTCATATTCTTTCATATATTTAACTTTATTCCAGTAATCTGTATATAGTTTTCTTGCTGTTTCTGGACTATCTGCTCCCTCAGCATTTTTAATAGGAGCAAATTCTTCTTCTCTTTTTACTCTTAAAACTACAACATCATCAAGCATTTCATATGAATCAAATATAAATAATTCAAATTTATATGCATTTGGCTTCTTAGGATCTATCTTATTTCCATATTTATCTGTTTTAGCTTTTTTATGTGCAATATGATAAGGTAATTTTAAATCACTTACTCTCTCTAATCCCTTAATGTTATATAAATGGAATATTGCATTCGCATCACCGTATACTAGTGATCCATATTTATCTCTTTGTTCTGCCATTTCGTCAGAAATCTCAGTATATTCTATAACTCCAACTTTTTTGTTTTTTCTGCAAAAAACTCCAACATTTTCTTTTGGATCTGTTTTCTCAATAGTTTTAACCGCTCCTAAAACTTTATTTTCAATAGACATACCAATTAACAATGGATCAACAGATTTAACTAAAACATTATCAACACCACTTACAAAAACCCATTCAATTCCATCATTCTTCATTTGTTCAATAATCTTTTCTTTTCCCATTGCTTTTAGAGTTCCACCATGTCCATCTGCTGCTTTTTTAACCATTTTGTTATCATCTAATAAAATTTTTCCTTCTTCATCAAGCATTGGTAATTCACCTTGAATAAAAAATTTTATTTTTTCCTTTGGATATCCGAAATAGTTGTTTTTCTCAAAAAACTCAACTGTTGCAGGATTGTTTTCTCTACTAGTCATAACATACCAAGGAATAGCAACTTTATATTCATCATTTGCTCTTTTTAAGTTATCACATAATAATTCAAATAAAGATTTGTGTGAAGGTAAGCCCATATCAAAAGTTCCTTTAGGTCCACTATGACCCAATCTAGTTCCTTGACCTCCAGCCATTGTAACTACTGCAAATTTGTTTTCCTTAATTGCATTTATACCTTTTTCTTCATAAGCTTTTATTTCCGTAGCTGTTAATTTAGATTTATCTACGTAGTCAATTGGCTCTATAGTAACATCTTCTAAATCTGGCGGAACTATTACTTTGTCATAAAGTTTATTCATTAAATCAAAATCAATAGTAAGAATTTGATCTAATAATTTTTCTTTATCTTCATCATTTTTTTCATCGTAGAACTTTAATAAATGTTCTTGATTGTATCTTTCAACAAGTTCTTTCGCTTTTTCATATTTTTCATTCATTCCCTTAAATAGACTCCTTCCTTTACTACAAATATTACAAATCAAATCAAACATATATTATACTATTCTGGTTATTTAGTCAATATGATATTAGGCTTTACTTTTGTATGGAACATTTCAGAAATTCTCTTCTCTCCCAAAGTATTTAAAATTTTGCTATGGTTCTCTAATATTTCTCTTGAATTATTTTCAAATGTATCTAATTCAAAGCAATTAATTATCTTTTTAACATTTGGATTAATACATGAATTAACATTTTTAATAAAATCATAACTTCCATTAACTAAAATAACACCATCTTCTACTTTAGAAATTTCTCCAAAAAGTAAATCATTCTTATTCCAATTAATACTCTTTAACCCATATTTCTTTTCTTCTGATAAATTAACTTTATCAATAAGTGTTTCAACTTCTTCTTCCAAATTATCTTCCAATATAGTAAAAATTTTGTTACCTCTTTCTAGTTCTTTTTCAATATATGGTATTAGCATCACAATCAAATGCATATTATTTACATATAGGCTACAAACCTTCTCTGTATCTTTATTCTCTACCATTATAAATCCCTCCTAGATAACTTTTGGTAAATTCTACCATTAGCAAATATATAAGTCAACCTAAATCGTCCTCCTAATTTCGACATGTATATATTCCCCAAAACTGTCAATAATTTAATTGATAAATAAAAGGGGGAATTTATAAAATGTCAAAAAAAAATATATTAATAATAATTTTTCTTTTTGTAATATATTTTATTTTTTATTCTTTTTCATATTCATACTCAGTATCACAAGAATTAGAAGAAAATATATTTAGGCTACATATTATAGCAAACAGTGACTCAAATGAAGATCAAGAATTAAAACTATATGTAAGAGATAATTTAATAGAATATTTGCACCAATTTTCTTTTTCTTCTAAGGAAGATTTAATAAAATTTCTAAATGAAAATAAATCAGAAATAGAAAATGTAATTCAAAAAAGTATAAATGAAAAAGGTTTTTCTTATCCATTTACATTAGAAATATCTAATTCTTTTTTTCCAAAAAAAGAATATAACAATATAGAGCTACCGTCTGGAATATATGATGGGCTTAGAGTAAAAATTGGAGATTCTGAGCGGTAAAAACTGGTGGTGTGTTTTATTTCCACCAATGTGTTTAATAGATTCTAATACATGTGAATTACCTAATGAATCTAACTATATTTTAGAAGATTCCGTAAGTGAAGAAACATATTCTACTATATCATCAAAATCTAAGTCATATACTTTCAAATTTAAAATAGTAGACTTCATTAATAATCTTTCTATATTCTAATAATGTAATTTTTCAAATTTCCTTGTCATCTATACATTTTTATGTTATATTTTGACTAGAATTAGTAATTTAATATTTTTTGATATAAATTTTTGGGGGTATTAGTTTGGAAAAATTAGTTATAACTGGGCCTACACCATTGCGTGGAGATGTAAAAATTAGTGGAGCAAAAAATGCAGCAGTTGCTATAATCCCTGCTACAATACTAGTAAATGGTATTTGCACAATAGAAAATTTGCCTAATATAAGTGATGTAAAATCATATTGTGAAATACTAGAATGCTTAGGAGTAAAAGTAACATGGATAAATCGTCATACAGTTCAAATTGATGCTAGATATATAAAAAGCTCTACTGCACCACTAGATATTACAAGAAAATTTAGAGCATCATATTATTTAATAGGCGCATTACTTGGTCGTTGTGGTCATGCTGAAGTTGGACTTCCAGGTGGATGTAATCTTGGTCCAAGACCTATTGATCAACATATAAAAGGTTTTGAAGCATTAGGTGCAACTGTAACTGTTTCAAGTGGAAACATTACTGCAAAATGTGATAAGTTAAAAGCAAATTCAATATATATGGATATTGTATCAGTTGGAGCTACAATAAATATAATTTTAGCTAGTGTTTTAGCAGAAGGAACAACAACAATAGATAATGCTGCCAAAGAACCTCATATAGTTGATTTAGCAAACTTTTTAAATACTATGGGAGCAGATATAAGGGGTGCTGGAACTGATGTAATTAAAATAAATGGTGTAAAAGAATTAAAAGGAAATGCAATATACTCAATTGTTCCTGATCAAATTGAAGCTGGAACATTTATGTTAGCAGCAATTGCTTCAAAAGGTGATATAACTGTAAAGAATTGTATTACAAAACATTTAGAGCCTGTAATCGCTAAAATAGTTGAAATGGGTGGAAATGTTGATGCAAATGGCGACCATGTTAGAGTTTGGTGGTCAAAAAGGACTTCAAAAGCCAATATAAAAACTCTTCCTTATCCAGGGTTTCCAACAGATTTGCAATCACAAATGGGAGTATGTTTAGCAATGTCTTCTGGAACAAGTATTATAAATGAAAGTATTTGGGATTCACGTTTTCAATATACTCGGAGAATTAAATAAAATGGGTGCAAAAATCACTATATCTGGTAAAACAGCTGTATTCGAAGGAGTAGAATATTTATATGGTGCACCAGTTTCTGCAACAGATTTACGTGCAGGAGCTGCTCTAATAATGGCAGGTATAAGTGCTAGTGGAACAACTGAAGTATTTAATCTTCATCATATAGATAGAGGTTATGAAAATATAGAAGAAAAATTTAGAAAACTAGGTGCTCACATAGAAAGAGTAGAATACACAGAAGAATAATGGAGTAAAAGATGTTTAATTTTTGTAGTTTATATAGTGGTAGTACTGGTAATTGTTTATTATTAGAAACAAATGAAACAAAAATATTAATAGATGCAGGAGTAAGTCAGAAAAAAATTGAAGATGCTCTTGCGTCTTTTAGTGTTGAATTTACAGATATTGATGCAATATTAGTAACACATGAACACTCAGATCATGTCCAAAACGTTGGTAGTATTTCAAAAAAATATAATATTCCTGTTTATTGTAATGAAAAAACATTAAATGCGATGCCAAAACAAAGCATTAAAATAGCTGATGAAAATAAAAGAATCTTTATATCAAATAAATCATTTAAATTGAATGATTTAGAAATATTACCATTCTCAATTCCACATGATGCTGCTGACCCTTGTGGATTTAATATAATACATAATGATAAAAAAATAAGTATAGCAACAGATATAGGTCATATGGATAATAATATAATATCAACCTTAAAAGATTCTTCTTTTATATTATTAGAATCAAATTATGATCCAGATATACTAAAATATAGTAAATATCCTTTTCCATTAAAACAAAGAATATTAAGCCAAATTGGCCATCTTTCAAATGAAACTGCTGGAAAAACAATATCCGAATTGTATACAAAAGGTTGTTTAAAACAAGTTTTATTAGGTCATTTAAGTAAAGAAAATAATTTTCCTGAACTAGCCTTAAAAACAGTAAATGATGAACTAATGTCCAAAAACATAGATACAACTCAAATTCCTATTGGAATAGCAAATAGAGATTATCCAAGTAAATTAATTAAAATATAAACTTACATATTATTGTAGATAAAAACATACCAAGAAAATTTCCTAAAATTGCAACTAAAATCAATTTTTTAGAAATTTTCTTTTTTATTGCACCAGTATAAATTGCTATTGTATATAGAGTAGTTTCAGTAGCGCCAAGTATTGTAGATGAAATTAGTCCTAAAATAGAATCAACTCCATGTGCTTTCATTATATCTGTTGCAATTACTAAACTTGAGCTTCCTGAAATAGGCTTTAGAAAAATCAAACTAGTTAATTCTTTAGGTATACAAATAAATTCTAAAACATCACCTAAAATGTCAGACAAAAAATTAATAACTCCTGATGCCCTTAACATATTCACAGATAAAAACAAAGCAAGTAGAACAGGAAATAAATTCAAAACTGTTTTTAATCCTTCATTAACTCCTTCTGAAAATATATCAAAAGCTTTCTTCTTTTCAAATAAACATTCACATAATATAAACAAAATTAAAAATGGTATAATCAAATTTTCAAATATACTCATGATCATTTTCCTTCTTAAATATTTTTGAACCAATAATCATAATGGCAAAAAAAGTCACTATACTTACAATCCATACAGGAATAATAATACTTCCTGACTTTTCTGAACCCAAAGAGGCTCTAACACTAATAATAGTTGTTGGAATAATCTGAATTGAAAGTGTATTCATCAAAACAAACATATTCATTCCATAAGACATACCTTTTTTAGGATTATTCTTTTCCATTTTTTTCATTGCTTCTATACCTATTGGTGTAGCTGCATTTCCTATTCCCATCATATTAGAAACCATGTTTAAAGATATTAATTCTTTAGATTCTTCTCGTTCTGTACCAAAAAACTTTTCAATAAAAGGTTTTAAAACTTTTTGAATCTTACCTAATATCTTAGTATTTTTTAAAATATTTATCATACCACTCCAAAAACACATTACACCTAGAAAACTCATTCCCATATTAATTGTATCTTCAAAACTAACAAAAATAGAATTATTAACTTCATCAATTCTTCCATTAAAAAATCCAAAAATCACTGATATAATAACCATTACGGGCCAGATTTTATTTAACATATCTCATCACCTACATTCAAATTATTCAAAAAAAACAAAAATATTCTAAAAATGTTGTTTTTTTCCAAATTTTATGTTATTATGATTATGGAGTTGGTAAAACAATATTTTCTATTATGGAGGTGATTTGGATGAAACTTTCAACTGGAATTGTTAGACGTGTTGATGAACTAGGTAGAGTTGTTATACCAAAGGAAATGAGAAAAGCTCTTGATATTGATCAAAGAGACCCAATAGAAATATCTATTGAAGGTTCAAGTATTATTTTAAACAAATATGAAAATAGATGTGTATTCTGCGGGGCAGTTAAGCCATCTATCAAATATAATGGTAAACTAGTTTGCACAAAATGTTTAAAAGAAATAAATAGCATCAACAAATGATTTAACAAACACGCGAATGAACAAAAAAAAATTCCCAAAAAGTTGGGAATTTTTTCATATAAATTTTTTATATATTTCATTTTTATTAACGCCCCTATCTTTAGCAATTCTTTTTATTATCTCTTTTTTATCTAATCCTTGTCTTTCATATAATGAATAATGCTCTTCAAGTGTTAAACTATTTCTATTCTCCTTTTCTATATCCATCTCAGATTTGCTAGCACCTTGAACAATAATAACCATTTCTCCTCTTTCTTCAATTTTTTCTAAAACATTAGAAATATTGCCTCTTATAAATTCTTCATGAATTTTAGTTAATTCTCTAGCAATTGAAATTTCTCTATCACCTAAAATTTCTTTCATACATTCAAGTGTATCAATTATTTTGTGTGGAGCTTCATAAAATATCAATGTTCTAGTTTCATTTCGTAACAATTCTAGTTTATCTTTTTTTTCTTTTCTCTTAGCAGATAAAAAGCCAACAAAAACAAATTCATGTGTATCAAATCCAGAACAAATTAAAGAATTAATTGCTGCACATGCACCTGGAATTGGAACAATATCAATATTTTCCGCTATTGCCATTTTTATTACTTCTTCACCAGGATCCGAAATTCCTGGTGTACCAGCATCAGAAACAACTGCAACATTCTTTCCTTCTTTGATTCTATCAATAATTAATTTAGATTTTACTTTTTCAGTTTCTTTATAATAACTAATTAATGGTTTAGAAATATTCAAATGATTTAATAATTTCAAAGTATGTCTAGTGTCTTCAGCAGCAATTAAATCAGCTTCATTTAATACTTTAACAGCTCTATATGTTATATCATCAAGATTTCCAATTGGAGTTGCTACAATAAATAATTTTCCATACATATTAGTAAATTTCTCCTTTTAAGTTCTATTTTTATTATATATTTTATAAATTTCATCAGTATATTCATTATTTTCATCATAAACAATTAAAGGTTCTAGCACTTTTAAATATACTTTTCCACATTTTACACCTTTTACTAAAATTAAATTAGCTTCATCGCAAGCATGTGGATAAACAAATCTAATTTCCTTAGGTTCTATCTTATTTTCTCTCATTAAATAACAAATATCAATTAATCTTTCTGGTCTATGTACCATATAAAAAGTACCATTATCCTTTAAGATTTTTGAAGCTTCATATATAAGATTTTCTAATTTGCATTTAACTTCATGTCTTGAAATCAACTTTTTATCATTCTGATTAACTACACCTGTATTTACTTTTTTATATGGCGGATTAGAAACTACAAAATCAAACTTCTTATTCCATTTTCTCTTTGAAAGTCCAACAATATCTTCATTTTCAATATCTATCTTGTCATTTAGACTATTCATTAATACACTTCTTTTTGCCATTTCTGACATCTCTTCTTGAATTTCAAATCCATAAATTTTTTCAATATTATCATTTTTAGCTGCAATTAATATACTAATTATTCCGAGTTCCAGTTCCTAAGTCAGCAATAATATTATTTTTTCCCGAAATCTTCGCAAAATCTGATAAAATAACACTATCCATTCCAAAACAAAAACCATCATTTTTTTGAATAATTTTTAATCCTTTATACTCTAAGTCATCAACTCTTTCGTCATCATTTATAGTAACATCCATATAATCAATCACCTTAAATTTATTTTTTGCATATTATATAATAAAATATTAAAACATGCAAAAGGTGATATTATGGAAAAAAATAAAAAATGTAAAAATAAATTTATAGAAAATACAATTTGTTCTTTATATGAAGCTGAAGATTTTCTTTGTAAATATAATACATTTACGGATATTCTAAAAATAATAAAAATAGCAAAAAGACAAAAAAATAAATAATATTATTTATGCGAGTAATAAATAACAAAAACTTAGATAAAACTTTTGTGTTCCTTGCTGTCAGTCTCATAGAGGCTGTTAAAAACAGAATTAAAAATTCTGTTTTACATCCTCTAATTCGCTTCCAAACTGCGCGTCACATCAAAATTTTTATCTAAGTTTTTGCCACCACCATCTAGTTACTCTCTTAATTCTAAATTTTCTCACCATCTATTAAAAAACTAACTGAAGAAATTTCTTTTAATTCTAAGAAGGTACTAACTATTGAATCCATAATTTTAATTTGTTCTTCTGATTTAACATCACGTTCACCAATAAACTCTTTACTTAAATCAATTATTAAATTCTCATTTTCTAAAGAAATTTTATTTACTTTTGTACCATCAGGAATAGTTTTACCCATATTTCCAGTTTGAGGTCCCTCTAATAATAAATTCATAATTTTTTCATATGGTTCCTCCATAATTTCTTTCACATCAATCTGTCTAACCTCTGGCACAATTCCATTTGTAGATGGATCTAAAAAATATAAAGTAAGCAATGTTGTTCTATTTTGTGCATTACTTATTTCTTCTTGTGGAACATATTCTGTAATATCTGTTTCAACTTCAACATTATTCGTGTTTTTAAAAACAGCATAAATAATAACTAAAATAAAAACTAAGATTACTAGACAATATACAATTTTTTTCATATAAAATCCTCCTTTAAGACATTCTATTTTTTAAAATAAAAAATATGCCACATATCAATTATTTCTAACATTTTGGAAAGATTTGTACATTGACAAATAAGCTCTTTCGTTATAAGATACCATTGGATTATTTGGAGAGGAGAATTCATATGTCAGAATTATTACACGTAGGTTTAGATGTAGGATCTACAACAGTAAAAATAGTAGTAATGAATGAAAAAATAGAAACAATATATACAAATTATACAAGACATTTTTCAGATACGAAAAATACTATATGTAATGTACTAAATAAATTATCTGAGGATTATCCAAATGCAAAATTTACAATGGCTTTAACAGGTTCAGGAGCAATGTCAGCAGCAAAGTTCTTAGGATTGCCTTTCATACAAGAAGTTATTTCTTGCAAAAGAGCTGTTGAAAAATACTTACCAGAAACTGATGTTGTAATTGAACTTGGCGGAGAAGATGCTAAAATAATATATTTTGATAAATTTATTGAACAAAGAATGAATGGTACATGTGCAGGAGGTACAGGAGCATTTTTAGATCAAATGGCATCATTATTAAATACAGATACAGCTGGATTGAATGAACTTTCAAAAGGTCATAAAGTAATATATCCAATTGCTTCTAGATGTGGTGTATTTGCAAAAACAGACATTCAACCTTTATTAAATGAAGGTTCTAGAAAAGAAGATATAGCAGCATCTATTTTTCAAGCAGTTGTTAATCAAACTATAAGTGGACTAGCTTGTGGTAGACCAATTAGAGGAAAAGTTGCTTTCTTAGGAGGTCCATTAAGTTACTTACCTGAACTTAGAAACCGTTTCATAGAAACACTTGAATTAAAAGATGATGAAATATTAATACCTGATGAAGCACACCTTTTAGTTGCAAAAGGAGCTGCATTAGATTCCTTAAATTCAGAAGTATTCACAAATAAAGAATTACAAGAAAAAATTCAAAATTTGAAGGATTCAAGAGATACAACAACAAAACCTATTGAACCCTTATTTAATAATGAAAATGAATATAAGGAATTTAAAGAAAGACATGATAAAGCAAAAGTTGAAACAGTAGATTTAGAAAGTTATAAAGGTGACTGTTTCGTGGGTATAGATGCAGGTTCAACAACAACAAAACTTGTATTAATAGATAATGAAAATCACCTATTATATTCAGATTATGGTAGCAATGAAGGAAACCCATTAAAAAGTGTTATTAAAATGCTTAAAAAAATGTACGAGAAATTACCTCAAAATGCTACAATACGTTTTGCGGGAGTAACTGGATATGGTGAAAAATTAATTCAAACTGCACTAAATGTTGATTTAAATGAAATAGAAACAATTGCACATTATACAGCAGCAAAACAATTTATGCCAAATGTTACAAGTATTATAGACATTGGTGGACAAGATATGAAATACATAAAAATGAAAGGTGACGTAATAGACAATATCATGCTAAACGAAGCTTGTTCATCTGGATGTGGTTCATTTATAGAAACATTTGCAAAAAGCTTAGGATTATCAATTCAGGAATTCGTACAAGCAGCAATAGAATCAAAAGGCCCAGTAGACCTTGGTTCTAGATGTACAGTTTTTATGAATTCAAAAATAAAACAAGCTCAAAAAGAAGGATACAGCGTTGGAGATATATCAGCAGGCCTTTCATATTCAGTAGTAAAAAATGCTATTCAAAAAGTTATGAAAGTACGCGATATGAGTACATTAGGAGATAACATCGTAGTTCAAGGTGGAACATTCTATAATGATGCTGTTTTACGTAGCTTTGAAAAAATAGTTGGTAAAAATGTAATAAGACCAAATATATCAGGATTAATGGGAGCATATGGTGTAGCATTGCTTGCAAAAGAACAATATGGTGCAAACCTTGATATGGAATATACATCTAGTTTATTAAAAACAGATGAATTAGATAAATTAGATATAAAAACAACACAAGTTCGTTGTGGAAGATGTGAAAATAATTGTTTATTAACAATAAATAAATTTAATAATGGCAAGTCTTTCATCTCTGGAAATCGCTGTGAAAAAGGAAGTGGCGGAATTACAGAAACAAAAGACCTACCAAATATGTACAAATATAAATTTGAAAGATTATTTGGATATACACCTTTATCTGAAGAAGAAGCAACACGTGGAACAATTGGTATACCAAGAGTTTTAAACATGTATGAAGATTACCCATTTTGGTTCACTTTCTTAACTAACTTAGGGTTTAGAGTAATTCTATCTGAAAAAAGTACTAGAAAAACATATGAAAAAGGAATGGAATCAATGCCATCTGAATCAGTATGTTATCCAGCAAAACTTTCACATGGACATATAATGAGCTTAATAGAGCAAGGTATTAAAACAATATTCTATCCTTGTATACCATATTCAAGAAAAGAATATCAAAAAGCAGACAATCATTATAACTGCCCAATTGTTATTTCTTACCCTGAAGTATTAAAAAACAACGTAGAAGAATTAAAATCAGATGATATAAAATTCATAAATACATTCTTACCTTTTGATAGCAAACACTTAGCAGAAGTAATGCTTGAAAAAGAAGAATTTAAAGAATATAACTTTACTAAAAAAGAATTGTTAGAAGCTGCAAACAAAGCTGAACAAGAATATCAAAACTATAAAAACGACGTAGATAAAAAAGGTACAAAAATCATGGAATACATGGAAAAGAATGACTTAAGAGGAATTGTTTTAGCAGGAAGACCATATCATGTAGACCCTGAAATTAACCATGGAATTGACACATTAATTACAAGTTTAGGATTATGTGTATTATCTGAAGACAGTGTAAGCAAAAAAGCTGAAGCTAAAAGACCAATAAGAGTTGTAGACCAATGGGTATTTCATGCAAGACTTTATGCAGCAGCAGAATACACAGGAAAACATGATAACCTAGAACTTATACAATTAAACTCATTTGGTTGTGGAGTTGATGCCGTAACAACAGACCAAGTTGAAGAAATACTAAAAAGCTATGATAATATGTACACACTAATAAAAATAGATGAAGTAAACAACTTAGGAGCAGTAAGAATTCGTATTCGTTCACTTTTAGCAAGTATGAATAAGAAAATAAAAGAAAAGAAACAAGAAACATCTTGCCAAAATTGTGGAAATTACGAACAAAATAAAATTACATTTACTAAACAAATGAAAAAAGATTATAAAATACTAATTCCACAAATGGCTCCTATACACTTCGAACTAATAGAAGCAGCTGTGAAAGCTTGTGGTTATAATGTAGAATTACTAAGAGAATGTACACCACATACAGTAGAAACTGGATTAAAATATGTCAATAATGATGCGTGTTATCCATCAATACTAACAACAGGTCAAATGATAGAAGCATTAGAATCTGGCAAATACGACGTAAATAAAACTGCCTTAATAATGTCTCAAACAGGCGGTGGATGTAGAGCAACAAACTATATTGGATTCATAAGGAAAGCTCTTCGTGATGCAGGTTTTGAACAAGTGCCAGTAATATCATTTAATGTAGTAGGAATGGAAAAAAATCCTGGATTCAAAATAACACTTGGTTTAGCTGAAAGACTATTAAAAGTTGTTATATATGGTGATCTATTACAAAAAGTATTAATGAAAAATAGAGCTTATGAAGTAAATAAAGGTGAAACTGAAAAACTATACAATGAATGGATGGAAAAATGCAAAAAACTAGTAACAGAATCAAACAGTAAACAATTCAAACAAAGCATTTATGACATAGTAAATGATTTTGAAAAAATAGAATTAGACACATCTATTAAAAAACCTAAAGTAGGTGTTGTTGGTGAAGTACTAATAAAATATCATCCATTTGGAAATAACTTCGTAGCAAATGTGCTAGAACAAGAAGGGGCTGAAGTAGTCCTACCAGACTTTATGGGATTCATTAAATTTATTGCAACACATAAAATAACATTTAATCAACTATTAAAAATAGACAAAACGAAAGCAAAAGTTTTTAAAGCAGCAATAAAATTAATAGATATATTCGAAAAAGACGTAAAAATAGCATTAGCACAATCTAATAAAAACTACTTGCCACCATGCAATATATGGCACTTAGAAGATAAAGTAAAAGATATTTTATCAATAGGAAACCAAACTGGTGAAGGATGGTTCTTAACAGCAGAAATGGTAGAATATATAGAACATGATATTCCTAATATCGTTTGCGTTCAACCGTTTGCGTGCCTACCAAACCATATAGTAGGAAAAGGAGTAATAAAAACAATTAGAGAAACTTTCCCTAATGCAAACATAACACCAGTAGATTATGACCCTGGAGCAAGTGAATCTAATCAGACAAATAGATTAAAACTACTTATGACAGTGGCAAAAGATAATCTAAAAATGCAAGAAAAAGAAAAACAATTAGCTGAAGAAGAAAACAAAGCAGCAAATAAAGAAGAAATATTAAATAAATAAGGAGAGTATCGTAAAAGTTGTGTAAATTGGATTTCCTTCCGATTGATAACTTGAAAAAATAAATTTATAAAGGAAGGATTTATTTACACAACTCTTTCTATACTCTCTTATATTGCAATATTTTTCATTTTATAATTATTACAAATAATTAAAATATTTTCATCAAATATTTTAGTGCTTTTTTACTAATTCAAAATAAATTTTTTATTTTTTAAATATTTTTACTTTCAACTTATTATAAATAAAATTTTATTTATAATAAAATTAAAATTTCTTATATCCATATTTTAGTTTTTATAAAATTTATAATTTTGTCTTTTATTTTATTAGACTATTTGTTAATAAGTATATAATAAACCATATTTAAGTATACTTTTGCTATTTAGCCAATATATTTTACTAGTCAAAACTTTGACATTTTTTTTAATATCTATTTAAAATCTCATTTAACCGAAATAATCCTGTCTGCTCTATACTGCTTATTTCCTATGATACAGTCATTACTACTTAATAATTAGTATTTTGAATAACTATAAAATTTAAAAACTTTTTTATGTACATTTAATTAGCAAAAACTTTTTTTCTAATTTACTTAAAAAATCAATTTTCAAAACATACTACTCTTAAAATCATTTTTATTAATTATAATATCACTAAAAAAAATAATTTTTTAATCTTATTTAGCCAATAATTCAAAACTCCAAAATTATATATCTAAAAAATTCTCTCTAAAATTCCAAACATATATTTCATATTTTCAATTTGTCTTTAATAAAATTTTTATTATTTTTTTAATTTATCTTTTTTGATTTTTTATTTTATATAATTTTCTATTTATTACACTTTATTTTTTATTTAATTTCTAATTTTATATATTATTTTTTAATTTTATTTTATTTATTAAATATATTTAATACTTCTTATTAATTTCCTATTTAATTCTAATAATAAATATATAAATTTTTAAATTAATTTTTATTTAATATATTTTACTCTCTATAATTTATTTAACTATTTTTCATTAATAAATATCAAAATATTACTTTCTCTTTTTATCCAATCAAATATTACAAATAATTTCTATAATTTTTATATACATTTTTTATTTTATACTCTATTTTCAATTCAAAATTTTAATTTTCAAATAATAATCTTTATCTCTGGCATACTATTAATTTCCATTTTAATTATTAATAAAATTTATTGACCATCTATTATAATTATTATTTAATTTTGTCTTTTATTTTATTAAATTATTTTTTTATAAACATATAATAAATTCCATTCAATTGTATTATTGTCATTTAGTCAATATATTTTATTGGTCAAAACTTTGACTTTTTTCCTAATTTTTATTTTAAATCTTATTTTATTAAAATAACTATATTAGCTATAAATCTTTTATTTCCCATATTACAGCCATCGACACTCGAAAATCAATATTTAAATTAACTATTAAATTCTAAAACTCTTTTATGTATATTTATTTAATAAATTTATTCTTTCTTAATTAGCTCAGAAAATTAATTTCCAAAACTTATTACTCTTAAAATAACTTCTATTAATTATTAGCTCAATATATAAAATAAATTTTCTAATTTTAATTAGTCAATAATTCAAATTTCCAAAATTATATATTCCAAAAATTATTTTTAGATACAAACATCTATCTTCTATCTTTAACTTGTCTTTAATCCTATTTTTTATTACTTTTTACTTCAGCTTTTCTATTCATTTTTTTATATACTTTTTTTACTTTATTACATTCTATTTTTATTAATTTATTATTTTTTATTTTTATTTTATATAATTAATTATTTTTATTTAATTTACCTACTTATTATTTATCTTATTATTATTTATTTTACTTTTATTTATATAACATTAATTAAATATTTTTGATTATTTTCTATTTAATTATATTAATTAACCAATTTATTTCTAATATTTCTTATTTGTTTATATTTATGAAATTATTTATTAGTTAATACATTTTATTATTAATTAATTATTATTTCTTTTCTTCATAATTATATTTTTTCTATTTATTTTTTATAATTAACTTTAATTCTATATTTATTTATTTCTTATTAATAATTTTTTAATATTATTTATTCTTTTCTATCTAATTAAATATTACAA
>CANCZH010000016.1 GCA_947382445.1 uncultured Clostridium sp.
TTTAACTAATCTAGTTTTAATATACGTCATTATTTTTTCAAAGTATAGTAAAATACACTAAATAACATATACATAATATACATAATTTTATTATTGGAAAAATTTCAGATAATAAAGCATCTAGTCAATAATAAATAAAAAAATCTTTATCATCACTACAAAAGTAATAATAAAGAATTTTTTTATCTTACTATTTTTTTATAATCCTCCAAAGCTTTTCTAGTAGTAATAGTTAAATTATCTGGCAAATCGTCTAAATTAAACCATCCCATTTCTGAAGCTTTATCAGGTTCCATTATCTTTGCTTTTCCATTTAATATTTTACATAAATAACTTGCTGAAACCCAATGAGCACTTTCTGCCTGAATAATATGGTCACATATTCCCATTAATTTTAATACTTCAATATCTAAGTCAGTTTCTTCCTTAACTTCTCTAACAACAGCATGTTCTAGTTTCTCAAACATTTCAAGTCTTCCACCAGGAATGCACCAATAACCCTTTTCAGCAGGTACTGCCCTTTTTTGTAATAACAATTTATTATTTTCATCTAAAATAAATGCACCAACACCTACTCCAATATAATCTTTTCCTATTTCCATATAAAAACTTAATTCCTTTCATATTTTATATTTAGTACTTTATCATAAATATATCAATCTATCAAGTCCATTATATTAAACTCTTACACCATCAACATGAATAAATCGTGCTTTATTAAACCTATATGCAAAAAGACTTTTATCAAACACATCAAAAGTGTGTGCAGAAACTCTAATGTCATTATCATTAGTACTTATAACAACTAAATTATGTGCATAAATGTTTCCATCAAAAGATAACTGAATTATATCTCCAATTTCAATCTTATTTTGTTCCACTATACTTCCAAAAGGTCCGAACGCCATTATTACTCATCAAAAAATTATATAAAAACTGAACACCAGTCCATGATGGAGACCTATCATTTATAGAATTATAATACCATCCGTTATTTTTACTATAATTCATTTTTTTACTTCCTGCATAAATACATTGTGATGCAAAGTTTGTACAATCGCCACCTATTGAATCAAAATTATAATATTTTTTATTTCTACTATATGCCCATTTTCTAGCATATTCGACAACTTTTTCTCTATTATATTTTTTAATTTGCATAAAAAACACCTCTAATATTACTGTATGTAGTAATATTAGAGATGTTCTATTTATTCTAATTTTTTTCAAAAATACTTAAAACTTTTGAAACTGCTGCTATAATAGTTGTACATTGTGTTTTAGCAAAATTTTTACCTAGTGCCTTTCCTCCAACTGTAAAAGAAGCAACTAAGGCACTCATAATAAATTGAATATCATATGAAAGTCCCATACTTTGAGTAATTTTTACTGTCAAAATAGCACTAATTGCTCCACTTAGAACTCCGACATATATCACCAATTACATCAGCACAAATATTAGAAACTTTTGGTGCAGATCTAATTAATTTTATAGCAGTTTTAGCTCCTTTTACCTTTTTAGAAGCCATTGCATGAAATTCTTCTTCTGTTGCACAGGTAACAGCAACACCCACAATATCAAATAAAACTCCAACCAAAATAACAACTATTAAAACAATTAATGCTGGTATAACTCCTAATCCATTAATACTTGTAGTCGAAACATACGAAAAAAGCATTGAAAGGATAAAAGTTATAATAAATATTGTAAAAAACCATTTTATTGCTTCACTTTTAGGATTTTTATTCTTTCTATCGCTCTTATTTTTCATTTATCTTTTCCTTTATATATTTTAAAGATGGTAGAAATCTAAGTAAATTTTACGGTTTAAGGTCTAGCAGAATTTCTCTATTTCTTACTAAGTATTACTACTTAGCCGTTTCCATTTAAAAGAAATATTCCTTAAAATTTAAGGAAAGCTAGATCGCCACTAAAATCCGTACCTTAATCCTTAAATTTCCATGCTTATCAATTTAAGCAAACATTCTAGAAGTTTTCCTTAATACATTGTTCCCTATTATTAGTCTTTTTTGCAATAATGATTTCATAGTTTTTAAATAAAAAAATGTGGCCCCATTATTTATTTAAATAGCAACTAATCCCAAGATTATCACTCAAGACGGATTTATTGTACAGAAAATAAGTACACTTAAAAATAGATATATACTACTCAAAAGGTAAAATATGAGTAATAGCGAAAGCAGGAAAACAAATATATGCCATTATATTCTATCCTGAATTCATTTTCCCAGAAGCACGCAAAACTGGCATTTTGCGCATCAACTTAGAAACGTTATCTAATAAACCCTGTGTGGATTTTTAGCCCCACCCTCATAATAGGCAATGCAACTAGAATAATGCACCACCGCGCCATATTATAGCAAAAAACGAATTGCAGAGCAAATTCGTTTTTTCTTTTAAAATACATTTTAAAACAATTTATTTATTGTTTAATTTATTTTTCCTTATTTTCTAAGCTAATTTCTTCATTTATCTCATTTTCTTGAATTTTATCTTTATTTTCTGTATTTGAATCCTTAACAATATTTTCTTTTATTTCAATTTTTCTCTCTTTATTCTCTTGTTTCTTAAAATTAACATCATATTCTTCAATATAAATAGTAACCATTTTAGGATACAATTCATCTGACGAATTAAAATATCTATTAGTATTAATTTTACTTTTTTGAACAAGTTCATATTCAAACATATTTGAGTCAATTAAAACTCTTGATGACACATCCATACCATTAGGTAATGTATTATTAAAATTGTCATAATAAATTGAATTAGTTAAATATACTAATGGATATCCTTCTTTAAAATTCAACTTCAATAATTTTACAGCTGACTCAAATTTATTATCATATAATTCTAATTCTCTTTCAGCATTTATATTGAATAAACTATAATCAGTTTTATGCAATTTTTCATTAATAGAAATAACTTTATAAATTGGCATATCATAATTTGAAGTAATCTTATGCATTGACTCATTCAAAGAGGCAACAGCAGTCTGCAATTCCTCAGTAAAATCAAATATATCAATTTTTTTATTAATATTCAAAATTGAAAATTTATCTTTTTCATTTTCTCTATGTGATTTATTATTTAAGTACCTTACTTTTGTTGACTCTGCTTTCATTGAACCAAATATGTCAAAATCATTTTTTAAAGAACTTGTAGAAGTGAAATACTCACTTTTTAAGCTACGTAATAAATCTTCTATAACTTCTTTATTCATATCTCCATTTTTAAGCATATTTAAAGTAGGTAATACATTTGTACTAGAAATAAAAATATCATCCATTTCTTGTTTAGAAAGTTTCGTTCTTTGCAATTTATCATAAAAAATTCCTAAATCTTCAAAATCATATTCATAATCGAATTTCTTTTTAATCTTTAAATTTTCACTTTCTAAAATTGTATCTCCATTTTCCAATTCTAATAACTCATCTTTATTAGCAAATTTCCAAAAATCAAACAGGCTCTTTTTATGTTCATCTATTTGTTTTATATATGTTGTTGCATTTTCAATTTTCTTTTTAGTATTAACAATTTTTAGTTCTAATGCTTTAATATCTTGCTTTAAATCTTTTACATATCTTTCGCTTTTTTCATATAAAGATTGCACTGTAATTAAATCATCAATTGTATGAAATTTTTTATCGTCAGAATATCCTTGAATTGGTTTTGGTTCTTTTTTTACTTCCTCATCAGTTTGAATATTCTCCATTTCAGGAACTTCAACTATTTTCTTTTTCTTCTTAGAGAAAAAATATTTAACTTTTCCTAAAAAAGTCTTTTTACATTCTAAATAAGTAGAAATCTCTTTTTGTTTTAAGAAGTATTCAGCATCTTTCTTTTTACACTCAAGTTTTAACTTTTTTAATTCAGCTTCTAAAACAAAAGCTTCTTGATTAAAATTTTTTATAGTAGCTTCAGTAGAAATATATTTTTCTTTTATAAATTCTGGTAAATCGCTATAAATAATTTTCTTATCTTCATAATAAAAATCAAGACTATCTTGTGTATTTACCTTAGTTGTAAAATTATATCTATTTCCAAGCTCCGTTTGAAGAATAAATAATGCTTTTAATAATTTATAAAATTCTTCCGCTTCCTCTTTTGATTTTAGAATAATTTTATACATACTCTTTAAATTATCATATATTGGAGTTTCCCCAACAATTTGCAAAAACATATTATCATTAATGTCATATACTTCATAAGTTAGTGACCAATTTTTAGTAAACACCCATAAATAATTTTCAATATCATTTATTTGTCTTGCTGTTAAAAACTTTTCACTATAATTAACATATGAAATTGGAATATATATTTTTTCATCTCTATTTAATGCTTCAAGTTCAATTCTCTTTTTTAATAGGAAAAAGAACTCATCAAAAGTGTCCTCTTTTAAAGGAACTAACATAAAATATTTATTTGTCTCTTGTGAATAATACACTTGCCATAAATGACTTTTATTATAATTAACTAAAAATGGTATTCTAATTTCCATTTTTCTTTGCTCATTTTCTATTCTTCTTATATTAACATCCGAAATTTTTTCAAATACATGTAATATTTGAGCAGCTTTCTCTGAATCTTCTTCACTTTGCTTAATATATTCAGCAAGTGGTAAAGATTTATTATATCTATCTTTTATAGGATCATCTCTATGTGCATTAGTAACATAAATTTCAATATCTTTAATTGAAACATATTTATATACTTTTAATTCTTTATCATTATTTAATCTTGATGAATTAAATACTATTGGTTCTTCATTTAATAAAAACTCTGGTAAATTGTCTAAATTTAGACCAATTGAACTCAACTTCTCTTTTATATCTTCTTTAGTAGCCAATTTATATTTTTCCTCCTTGAAATGTTTGTAGTTAGTATATCATATGCCTCTTATTTCTTCTATACTATTTTTATAATTAATCTCTAGATTTTTCATCAATTTCATTAATAATTTTATCAATAAAGTCTTCTAGTGGCATTTGACCAATATCACCCTCTTTTCTTTTTCTAACACCTACTGCATTTGCTTCTACTTCTTTTTCTCCTAAGATTAGCATATAAGGAACTTTTTGAAGTTGAGCTTCTCTAATCTTATAACCAATTTTCTCTTGTCTATCATCTAGCTCTACTCTAATACCAAGTTCTTCTAATCTTTCCTTAACTTTTACTGCATATTCTCTTTGATTATCTGAAATAGGTAAAACAGCAACTTGAACAGGTGAAAGCCATAATGGGAAAGCACCTTTTGTTTCTTCAATTAAGAAACACATAAATCTATCTAAAGAGCCAAGAATAGCTCTATGAATAACAACTGGTCTATGTTTCTCATTATCTTCACCAACATATTCAAGTTCAAATCTCTCAGGTAATAAGAAATCTAATTGACATGTTGATACAGTAACATCATGACCAACAGCAGATTTAATTTGAACATCAAGTTTTGGTCCATAAAATGCTGCTTCTCCCTCAGCCTCATAGAAATTAACACCTAATTCAGTTAATATTTCTCTTAATTGGCTTTCAGCTTTTTCCCACATTTCATCATCATCAAAATATTTTTCTTTATTATTCTTATCTCTTAAAGATAATCTAAAATCATAATTTTCAAATCCAAAATCTTTGTAAACATCTAATATCAATTTAACAACTTTTCCAAATTCTTCTTTAATTTGGTCTGGTCTAACAAATAAATGGGCATCATTTTGGCACATTTCACGAACTCTTTCTAATCCGCAAACACTTCCACTATCTTCATATCTAAAATCATGTGCAAGTTCACCAATTTTTATAGGTAAATCTCTATATGAACGTAATTTATTTTTATAAATCAACATATGATGAGGACAATTCATTGGTCTTAAAACCATTTCTTCATTCTCCATCTTCATAACAGGGAACATATCTTCTTTATAATGATCCCAATGTCCACTTACTTTATATAATTCAGTATTTGCAAGAGATGGAGTATATACATGATTATAACCCAGTTTAACTTCTTTATCTTGAATATATCTTTCAAGCAATCTTCTTACAGTTGCACCATTAGGTAAATACATAGGAAGACCAGAACCAACTAATGGATGAGTCATAAACAATTCAAGTTCTTTTCCTAGCTTTCTATGGTCTCTTTGTTTTGCTTCTTCTAACATTTGTAAATATTCATCAAGCATACTTGCCTTTGGGAAAGATATACCATAAATTCTTTGAAGCATTTTATTATGTTCGTCACCTCTCCAATAAGCACCTGATGAGGATAATAATTTTATAGTTTTAACACACCCAGTAGATGGTAAATGTGGTCCTCTACAAAGGTCTGTAAATTCACCTTGTTTATAAAAAGAAATAATTTCACCATCTGGTAATTCTTTTATTAATTCTACCTTATAGGTTTCTGCTCTTTCTTCCATCAATTTAATAGCTTCTTCTCTTGGAAGTTCAAATCTCTCAATTACTAAATCTTCTTTAATAATTTTTAGCATTTCTTCTTCAATCTTAGATAAATCATCTTCTGAAAATGGTTTTTCTACATCAAAATCATAATAAAATCCATGTTCAATAGATGGTCCAATTGTAACTTTAGCTACTGGAAATAATCTTTTTACAGCTTGAGCCATAATATGAGAAGTTGTATGCCAATACATTGCTTCTTCTACTTCTTGCGTTCTTCCTCCGCCGAGTTTAATTTTAAACATATAAATTCCTCCTCTGCCTCAAAATTTAGAGGCTAAACAAAATTTATTTTAAGTCTTCTTATAGAAGCTTTTTACATACAAAAAGCCCCTATAAGTCACACATGACTTATAGGGGTAAGTTTTATTTCTTACGGTTCCACCCTAATGTTTAACTCTTAACCGTTTTAACGCAACATCCACGCTTTCCTTTCAGAAAGAAACTCCGGGGTAGTTTTTCAAAAACGTTTATTAAGATTAGCTTTCAGCCCAAACGACTAATCATCTCTTTTAACAACCTTTAATTTACTTTTTCCCATCACAGTTTACATACTAAATTGTACACCGTTATTAAAAAAAAGTCAAACATTCTTTTTTACAATTTTATTTCATTTTTAAAGGCTTCTTGATATAGTAACTTATTATCTATATAATACTTTAAACAAAAGAAAAATTAGAAAGGATTTAAAAATGGAAAAAGCAAAAATATGTAAACATAATATGAAACTATACCCTATATACCACACACTCTCATTTGATTTTCTATTTTTTTATACAATAAATGTTTTATTTTTAACACAAGTAAAACATATTAGTCCATCTGAAATATTATTGGTAGACGCATTTTATTCTCTTTTTGGAATATTTTTTCAAATACCAGCAAGTATTATATTAGATAAAACAAGTAGAAAAAAAAGTTTGATTTTGGGAAATCTATTAAATTGTGCCTATCTAGTAGTAATCATGCTTAGTAAAAATATATTTCATCTTATATTTGCTGAAACATTATGTGCCTTCGGATATGCTCTAAAAGATATTGCATCACCAAGTATTCTTAATGAATCAATACCAATAACAAAAAGGAAAAGTGAAATATTTGCCAAACTTAATGGTAAAGCGCTATCTGGATATTACATATTAAATGCAATTTCACTTGCAATTTCAGGTGCATTATATAGTATAAATGGATATATACCTATACTATTATCATTATCAATTGTAGTTTTAGCATTTTTACTATCAAGCTGTTTTATAGAACCATTAGAATTATCAGATAATAAAGAAAATAAATCAAAACCACAAACAAATTTAAAATTTAAAGACTCTTTAAAATTTATTTTCTCATCTGGAAGATTAAAAAGTTTAATTTTATTTTCTTCAGTTATGGCTGGTTTAATTTCAATCTTGGCAACATCTGAAGTATACCTTGTAGAAGAACTTGAAATATCTTCAAGCATAGTTGGACTTACTTTTGCAATACTTGGAATTATATCAGGAATTGCAGCAAAAAAACAAAATAAATTTCATGAAAAATTTAAGAATAAAGCATTAAGTATTTTAGGATTGTCTATAAGTATCTCTTGTATAACTGCCACTTTAGGATTTTTCTTAAACTTTCCAAAACTTGTAACATTTCTTATAATACTAGTTTCATTTGCTGTAAGATATATAATAGTTGGAATATTTAATGTACTAATAACAAAATACTTAAGTAACTTTACTAATGAAGAAATAGATTCAAAAATATATTCAGTAACACTACTATTTAATAGTATTTGTAAAACAATTTTTGGAATATTAGCATCAATAGTACTAGACCTTTCTAATGCATATATTGCAATGTTTATATATGGAATTACATTTTTAGTTTTATTTATTCTTATAATTATTTATATGAAAAATAGATTAGGATTAAAAGCAGATGAATACTCTGCAGAAGAAATTAAATATTCTAAAATAACTGAATCAATCTAATAAAATAATGTAAAAATTGGGACTTAATTTGTGTCAAACATTTTAAGTCCCCATTTTTACATTATTTTTATTAATAACCTGGTTTTTCAAGTAATTTGAACATATTCTTTTTATATTCTTCAACACCTGGTTGATTGAAAGGATTTACTCCTAAAATTAAACCAGACATTGCACATGCTTTTTCAAAGAAATAAATTAAATGACCTAAATTCTCTTCATCTAATTTATCAATTGTAATCATTAAGTTTGGAACATTTCCACTAACATGAGCTTGAACAGTACCTTCCATAGCTTTTTTATTTATATAATCTAACCCTTTTCCAGTTAAATAATTTAAACCATCTAAATTTTCATCATCTTCTTTTACCTCAATATCGCTCTTTGGAGAATCTACACTTAATACAGTTTCAAATAAATGTCTCTCCCCATCTTGAATATATTGACCCATTGAATGTAAATCAGTTGTTAAATCAACACCTGCTGGGAAAATTCCTTTTCCATCTTTTCCTTCACTCTCACCATATAATTGTTTCCACCACTCTGTAAAATAATGTAATTGTGGTTCATAGTTAGCCAACACTTCTATTTTTTTTCCTGAATTATAAAGTAAATTTCTAACAACAGCATATTTATAACAATCATTGAATTTTATACTTGAATCCATATATTTTTCTCTAGCATCTTTAGCACCTTGCATTAATTTATCAATATTAACACCAGCAGTTGCAATTGGAAGTAAACCAACAGCAGTTAAAACTGAAAATCTTCCACCTACATTATCTGGAATAACAAAAGTTTCATAGTTTTCTTTTGTTGCCAATGTTTTCAAAGCTCCACGAGCTTTATCAGTTGTTACATAAATTCTTTTCTTAGCTTCTTCTAAACCATATTTAGCCTCAATAGCTTCTCTTAAAACCCTAAAAGCAATAGCAGGCTCAGTAGTAGTACCTGACTTTGAAATAACATTTAAAGAAATATCTTTTTCACCAATTAACTCTAATAAATCATTCATGTAATTAGGGCTTAAATTATTTCCTGCATATATAATCTTTGGTGTTTTTCTTTTTTTAGATGGTAACATATTATAAAAACAATTTGTTATTGATTCTATAACTGCTCTTGCACCTAAATATGAACCACCAATTCCAATTACTATTAAAATATCCGAATCAGACTGAATTTTTTCTGCTGCTTTTTTTATTCTTTCAAACTCTTTTTTATCATAATTTTCAGGTAAATTTATCCAACCTAAAAATTCTTTCTCATCATCTGGATTCTTATGAAGTAATTCATGATTTTTTAAGACTATATCTTGAAATTCATAAATCATTCTTTCATTTATACTAGAATTCTTATAATCAAATTTAACCATTTAAACTTCCTCCTTAGTTTTTTCTTTATTATATGAATAAAGTTTTTTTTGTTCAAGTATTTTTTAGTATTTTTTCATATAATCTATTCTTCTGCAACTGCCCCAATAACCTCAGCTAAATATTTCATACTAACTAGACATTCTTCCATAGTATTTCCCGTAGCACCAATTTCCATTATGCACGAACCTCTTGCTAAATGTTGATTATATCTATACTTAGTAAGCATTATTGGTTTAAATAATCCTGGATACATCTCGTTTGCCTTTTCTTGAATTTTTATAGCAATTTTCAAATTAGTATTCCAATTAGGATGTTCTAGTCCTCCCTCATTACTTCCCATAACAAACATAATTTGTGCTGCTTTTTCTTCACCTATCATAACACTTGGAGCATATGTACTATCAGCCAAAGCATCTCTATGTAAGTCAATTACTAAATCAGCAGAATTATTAGATAAAATATTTTGTACTGTTTGCGCTGATCTAGTATATGAACCATTATATTCTGGATAATCATGAAAAGTAGAATCATGAATAACATTTATGTTCTTTTTCTGTAATCTATTAGCAAGTGCATCACCAAGTCCAACAACACTACATCTTGTATCAAGAGTTCTGAAATTTCCACTTGCCTGATATTGATATTGTTCTGTTGCTGTATAACTTTCACTAGTATGAGTATGAAAAACTACTATATTACTTAAATCTAATTCAGCATTTGGAGTAAGCATTTCTTCTGTTAGTTCTGTTGATGTTTGATTTCTAATTTGAACATTTGAATATGTAACATCATATACATCTTTCTTATTATGCTCAGCAACAACTTGTGTAGCAGGAGAAACCTGAACATCATTATCTTCCACAGGTGTACTAGTAGGACTTTCACTTACTTCATTTGTATCATTTGTTATTACAGCAGAAGAAAAAACAGACCTAATAAAATCTAATTCTTTTGATATTAAGTTCTGCTTTTCTTCTCTTTTATATGGCTTATCTAAGTTATCATCTAAGCACTCAATTAAAGTTTTACTTTCAAGTTCTTCTTTTCTGTTTTCTATAAAACTTTGTAAATTAATTTTTTTTATACTACTAAAAAAGCTAAATAAAATAAGAATACCAATAATTAGTATTACAAATTTTAATAGATTTTTTACTACATCACCTAATCTAAAAACTCTAAAATTTATCATTGTAACCTCATATATTCTATATTAATATATGAAGTAAATTCTAAAATATAACTAATATTTCAGATTATGACAATTTTTTCAGATAAATCTTTGTATACTCATACCTACCTTTCTAAGGTAATCTACTAAAGAAAGGGGAGTATTAAGATGAAAAATCTAAAAGACATATTAATCTTAATCATTATATACATAATTGTAAATAATAAAAAAGATTAATAGGAAAAAACCTAGGCACACACATACCTAGGTTTTTTTATTAAAATGAAAAATCTAAAATTTTCTACTATTTGTAGTATAACTTATTCCCCAACTTTTGTCAATTATTTTTTCAAATTTCTATAATCTCTTAATAATACTATCAGCATTTAATTCAACTAACACTTCTTCTCCTGTTGCCATATTCTTCATTTTTGCATTATTATTTTGAACTTCTTCATCACCTAGAGTAATAACAAATTTTGCATTCATTTTATCTGCATACTTAAATTGTGCTTTCACACTTCTTTCACAAATATCTTTCATAGCAAAAATGCCTTTCATACGCAAATCTTGAACCAACTTAGTCGCACACAAATTTGCCTCATCACCAATATTTGAAATATAAACATCTAAGCTCTTTTCATTAATAGTATTTTGATTATATCTTTCAAAAACTTCTAATAATCTTTCTACTCCCATAGCAAAACCAACAGCAGGAGTATCTTGACCACCAACTTCTTTAATTAAACCGTCGTATCTTCCTCCACCTAGAACAGTTAATCCATCATCTTCAGAAACAAATTCAAAAACTGTTCTAGTATAATAATCTAATCCTCTAACAATAGAGCTATCAATTTCATATTCAACATTCATATTATCTAAAAGTTTTTTAACATTTTCAAAATGTTCCTTACAATCATCACATAAATAATCTAAAATAACAGGAGCACCTTGATTCATTTCTTTACATTTCTTTTCTTTGCAATCTAAAATTCTCATAGGATTTTTTTCAAATCTAGTTTTACAAGTATCACAATATAAATCTAAATTAGGTCTAATAAATTCTCTTAAAGCTTCCTGATATTTAGCCCTACAAGTAGGACAACCTATACTATTTATATTAAGTTTAATATTAGGAATATTTAAAGCTTTAAAAATATCTATTCCCAATAAAATAACTTCCACATCAGCTAAATAACTTGCTGTACCTATAACCTCTGTACCTATTTGTCTAAACTCTCTTAATCTTCCTTTTTGAACATTTTCATAACGGTACATTGGCATTTCATACCAAAATTTAAGTGGAGCTGGCATACTTGCCATACCATTTTCAATATAACTTCTAACAACACCAGCTGTTCCTTCTGGTCTTAAAGTAATACTTCTACCACCTTTATCTTCAAAAGTATACATCTCTTTTTGAACAACATCAGTAGTCTCTCCAACACCTCTTGAAAATAACTCTGTGTGTTCAAAAACAGGAACTCTTATCTCTTTCATACCACAATTTTCTAATAAATTCTTTATTTTTTCTTCGATATATTGCCATTTATATATTTCATTCGGCAAAATATCTCTCGTTCCTTTTGGTTTTTGTATCATAAAAATCTCTCCTTTAATAATCTTTTTTGCGAAGTTCCAAATAAATAGGTTTTTCTTCTTTAATCATAGTAGACTTTCCATGTCCTGGATAAATAATAGTATTCTCAGGTAAAATAAGAATTTTATTTATAATGGAATCCATAATGTCCTCAATGCTACCAGTAGGTAAATCTGTTCTTCCCCATGTACTAGAAAAAATAGTGTCACCTGTAAAAATCATTTCTTCTTCTGGACAATACAAACATAATCCACCTTTAGTATGACCAGGAGTAGCAATTACTCTAAATTCTAAACTACCAATATGAATTAAATCACCATCATCAATTCTAGAATCCGCTTCCAACTCTGGGTTAGGAGTCTCCACATAATAAGTTAAACTAATAGACTCATCATATAAACCTCTACTATCATCTCTACTAATTAAAATTTTTCCGCCTTTAACTTTTTTTAACTTATCAATAGCACCAATATGGTCAGCATGACAATGAGTAATAAAAATATATTTTAATTTAGCATCTAAAATATCTAGCATCTCAATAATTTTTTCTGGCTCACTACCTGGATCAATAACCATTGCCTCTTTTGTTTCTTCATCTACTATAATATAACAATTTGTAACCAAATTTAAATGTTCTATCTTTAATTTTAATGTTTTTAATATCATTTTTTCTCCCTTTTCTTCTGTAATTACATAATTTTAATTATTATCAGTACATTAATATCTAAAAATATTATTTTTGCACCTTGTGTAATATTTTCCAAATCATACCTACTTGTTTCTTTTAACTTCATATACACTATCAACTTTCATAAGAGTTCTAATAACCTTATTCAACTCATCCAAATTTTCAAGTTCGACAGTAATATCAATAATAGCTATTCTCTCCTTAGTAGTTTTAGTATTAACACCCAAAATATTAAACTTAGCGGAAGTAATCTCCTTAATAACATCAGAAAGAAGTCCTTGTCTATCATTAGCATAAACACCAATATCAACACTATAAGAAGTTTTCCCCTCATCAGCCCAATATACATCAATCATTCTATTCTCTTCTGAAATTAAATCTTTAACATTCACACAATCAGTTCTATGAACAGATACACCTCTCCCCTTAGTAATATAGCCAACAATTTGATCTCCTGGAAGAGGATTACAACATTTTGAAAGCTTTACTAAACAATTATCAATTCCTTCAACAACAACACCTGTTTTTGATGGTCTTGTTAAACTCTTCTTATTAGCAAGTTCAGTAATTGTTTTTTCTAAATCTTCTTCCTTATGTTCTTTTCTATATTCCTCTAATAATCTAGCTAATATTTTTGTAGCAGATATAGCACCAAATCCAACACTTGCATACATATCATCAACAGAATTATACTTATATCTATCTAATGCAATTTGAACCCATTCTGTTTTAAATAAATCACTATGCTTCATACCTAATTTTTTAATGTCTTTTTCAATTATTTCTTTACCTTTTTCAATATTTTCCTCTCTTTGAGCCTTTTTAAACCATTGTTGTATTTTAGTTTTAGCACCACTACTCTTAACAAATTTAAGCCAATCTCTACTTGGTCCTTTTGCTTGATCAGAAGTAATAATCTCAACAATATCACCATTTTTAAGTTTAGTAATAATAGGCATCATCTTGCTATTAATTTTAGCACCAACCATTCTATGACCAACTTGCTGATGAATAGAATATGCCATATCAATAGGTGTACTTCCTCTTGGCAAAACTTTAATATCACCCTTAGGAGTAAAAACATAAACCTCATCCTCAAATAATTCTTTTTTCAAAGTATTCATAAATTCATCTGGATTCTCAGTATCTTTTTGCCATTCTAAAGTTTCACGAAGCCATGCTAATTTATCTTCTTTAACTACAATTGTTTTTTTCTTACCTTTATTACTTTGTTCTTTATAAGCCCAATGTGCAGCAATACCAAATTCAGCAATTCTATGCATTTCCCAGGTTCTAATTTGAACTTCAAAAGGTGTTCCCTTAGGTCCAATTAATGTTGTATGTATTGATTGATACATATTCTTTTTTGGAACAGAAATATAATCTTTAAACCTGCCTGGCATTGGATTATATAAATCATGAACAATTCCTAAAACAGCATAACAATCTCTTACAGAATTAACCAAAATTCTAAGAGCAAACAAATCATAAATTTGGTCTAAACTAGAATTATCTCTTTTCATTTTTCTGTAAATACTATAAATATGTTTTGCTCTACCAGTAACTTCTGCTGTTATTCTAGCACCTTTAAGTTCTTCTCTAATTTCTTCCATAATCTTATCTATAAAAGCTAAACGTTCATCTCTTTTTTTATCTAATCCCTTTACAATATCATGAAATTCATCTGGATATAAATATTTAAAAGATAAATCTTCAAGTTCCCATTTTAAAGAATAAATACCTAAACGATTTGCAAGAGGAGCATATAAATCCATAGTTTCTTGTGCATTAGCTATTTGTCTTTCACGACTTAAAAACTTCAAAGTTCTCATATTATGAAGTCTATCAGCAAGTTTTATGAGAATAACTCTTATATCTTTTCCCATAGCCAAGAACATTTTTCTATAATCTTCAACTTGTTGTTCTTCCTTAGTTGTATATTGTAGTTTTCCAAGTTTAGTAACACCATCTACCATTTCTGCAACAGATTCACCAAATTCTCTAATTAAATCTTCATGTGTTGTTTCAGTATCTTCAACAACATCATGTAAAAGTGCAGCACAAATAGTATCAGTATCAAGTTCTAAATCCGCTAAAATATACGCAACTTGTAATGGATGAATTATATAAGGCTCACCTGATTTTCTTTTTTGATCTCCGATGCTTTGCCTTAGCATAATTATAAGCCTTGGTTATTTTTTTAACATCTACATGTTTATTCTTTTCCTTAGCAACTTTTATTACTTCATCAATTCCTCTTTCAATAGTATCATCTTTCAAATATATCCCTCCCCCTATTAGTAAGATTTCATAATATCTTTTATATTTATTTGAATCGAATCTTTTCCATTAAACGAATTAATTTCTAAAGTTCCGAACAATATCTATTTTATCACCTATCATATATTCTTTTGTAAACTGTCCCATATTAAAACCAATTGCACTTATTATAGTATTACCATCTTTTACAGTCATTTTTAAATGTTTTCCATCAGATAAAGCTCTTATTGAATCAATTTTTAAATTCTTATATACAAAAACAGGTCTTCTATTAGCTTCTCCAAATGGTTCTAACAAATTTAATTCCTTAACATTTTCACAATTAAGGTTTTTTAAGTCAACTTGTTTATCTATATCAATAACAGGAACAATTTCCTCAATATGTTTTTCATCAGCATATTTTTCAAATTTCTCTTTAAATCTATTAAAATTATTTCTCTTTAAACTAAGACCAACAGCCATTTCATGTCCGCCATATTTTTCCAAATCATCTGACAAACTAACTAATGCTTCATGTAAATCAAAACCTGGTATACTTCTTCCTGAACCTTTTCCTTCTTCACCTTCAAAACAAATTAAAATAGATGGTTTAAAATAAATTTCTGTAATTTTAGAAGCAACAATTCCTATAACTCCGTGATGCCAATTACTTGATCCTAATACTATAGCATTTTTTTCTTGCTTATTTTTATTAATCTGAGCAATAGCCTCATCAAAAATATTTTTTTCTATTTCCTGTCTGTCTCTATTATATTTGTTAAGTCTGGTAGTTATATCATTTGCATCAACAATATTTTCTGTTAAAAATAATTTTAAAGCTTCTTCCTCATATCCCATCCTTCCACAAGCATTAATTCTAGGAGCAATACCAAATGAAATTGTATTTGAATTTATTTCTTTATATCCTGAAGCTTTAAGTAAAGCCTTAAGCCCTGGATTTCTAGTAACCTCAATTAGTTTAAGTCCAAGTTTTGCTATAACACGATTCTCATCAACCAATGGCACTATATCTGAAATTGTTCCAATACATACTATATCTAAATATTTCAAATATTCTTTTTCTTCCATTCCTAATTTTCTAGCAATTGCTTGAGTTACTTTAAAAACAACTCCACAACCAGCCAAACTTTTAAATGGATATTTATTATCTTTTCTTTTTAAATCAACAACCGCTAACGCTGGTGGTAAAGTTTCCATTGGCTCATGATGGTCTGTTACAATTGTTTCGATTCCTAATGAATTAGCATACTCTATTTCTTCTATTGCTGAAATACCACAATCAACTGTAATAATTAAAGTATAATTTTCACTTTTTATTTTATCTATTGCTTCTTTGTTTAAGCCATATCCCTCATTTAAACGATTAGGAATATAATAACCGAACATCTAACCCACAATCTTTTAAAAACTTTTTAAGTACAGTTATACTAGTAATTCCATCAACATCATAATCACCATAAATAATAACTTTTTCTTTTTCTTTTATTGCTTTTATAATTCTTTGTACTGCTATTTCCATATCTGGCATTAAATATGGATTATGAAAATTATTTCTAGTTGGATTCAAAAAAATCTCAATTTCCTTTTCCTGAGTTATACCTCTATTTAAAAGTACAGTAGCTAATAATTCAGAAACATTAAATCTATTTACAATTTCTTTAACTTTTTCATCATCTATTTCTCTATATTTCCATTTTTTTCTCATTTCTTTCTCCTAAAATACAATTCGTAGCTATTATTATATATTATTTTTACTTTTTTTAAAATAGTTTTTAACGAAAAAACTCGATAAAACAAAAGTTTTATCGAGTTTTATTATACAATATGAAAATGATATTTTCATATTGTATAAAACATGTTGCACACAAATTACTTATTTGCATTTTTAGCATAATCAATTATATTATTCATAATATCAGAAATCATATTATATTCTTGTTTATCTAATTGCTTATTAACTATAAAATCTTCTCCATCTCTAACATATGAACCAGCATGCATTAATAAGCTACCTTCTTTATCTTCTGTATGCTCAGTATACATGATATAACTCTTTTTAGTTACATCTGAATCAAATGTACAAAGAATTTCATACTCCCCTACATTATTTTCTTCATCAATAATTTTTACAATTCTATCCATTTTATCTTTCTTCTCCCTTCGTATTATCATAAACCGCTACTGTTGTATTATCTTTACCAGCGTAGATATGTAATTTCTAATTATAACTATTTTTAAATTCAAGTCTATTACTATCTTTAGTTAATGCCTCATATAAAATATCTACTTCAATATCTTTAGATTAAGTATTTTTAATTATGGTCATAATTTTTCTATCAAATAAACACAGCATTATCAAAATTTTTTTTCGTCACATCATCCATAAATTTTCTTATTTAATGCATATAAGAAATTATATATAAAAAAAATATTAAATACAACTATTTTTAGTATTATTTTTCGACACATTTTTTTATAAAAAGACATAATTTATATTATCAAACAAAAGGAGGAATTTTAATGTTTAAAAATTGTAGTTGTTCTTGTAATAATTATGTTCAAGATAACAATGATAATAATTGTGATAATAATATGTACAATAACTCATGTGAAGACGTAAGTAATTGCTATAATAATATGGATGAAAATTCTTGTTCATGTGGTTTTGATGAATACTCTGCATTCCCACAAAATTGGATGTATGGGCATTCTTATGTACCACATCAAAGAATGAATAAAGTATATACTCCAGAAATTGGCTTAAAAATGGGAACTATTTTCCCTGAATTAGTTAGTCCTTACTGTCCAGGTCAATCATTGGAAGTTATCAATTATCTAAAAAACTCAAATACTATTGGGGAGGGATGTAACTCATGATAGAAGAAGATTGTGGATGTAATGAAAATAAAAGAGGCGAATTATTAGATGAAATTCGTGCAACAAATTTTTCTATAATAGAACTTGGCTTATATTTAGATATTAACCCAGATGATAAGAGAGCTTTATGCTTATATAATGAACTTGCAAGAAAATTAAAAATGCAAACAGATAATTATCAAAAAGTTTATGGACCTCTTACAATAGAGTTTCCATGTAATAAATGGCGTTGGCTTGAACAGCCTTGGCCTTGGGAAAAAGGAGGTAGTTTTTAATGTGGTTATATCAGAAAAAATTAGAATATCCTATTAGAATAAAAAATACTAATCCTCGTTTAGCAAAATTTATAATATCTCAATATGGTGGTCCAGATGGTGAGCTTGCTGCATCTTTAAGATATCTTTCTCAAAGATTCGGTATGCCAGATCAAAAATCTAAAGCTATACTAAATGATATTGGTACAGAAGAATTAGCCCACTTAGAAATGGTTGGTAGTATCGTTCATCAATTAACTGATGGAGTATGTCCTGAGGAATTAGAAAAAGCAGGATTAGGAGCATATTATACAGACCATGGTGTTGATGTATATCCATCTTCTGCAGCAGGTGTACCATTCACAGCATCATATATTGCTTGTAAAGGTGATCCAGTAGCAAACTTACAAGAAGATTTAGCAGCAGAACAAAAAGCTAGAGCAACTTATGAAAAATTAATTGATTTATGTGCAGATGACCCAGATGTAATAGACCCACTTAGATTTTTAAGAGAACGTGAAGTTGTTCATTTCCAAAGATTTGGTGAAGCATTAAATGGTGTTCAAGAAAAGCTTGCAGAAAAAAGCTTTTACATGAACATGACAGCAAAAAATAATATGTAAAAATTTTAAAGTCAGTATATTTAACAGAATATACTGGCTTTTCATATAAAATATTATTTTGACTTTTTATGTAAAGTATATTATAATAAAAATTATAAAAAAATTTTATAAAGTAAAACTCAGAAAGGAGATTAACATTATGAATCAAAATTCAAGACCTACAACATCACGGAGGACGTCTGCAATAAGGAAAAGGAGAGCACGTAAAAGAAGAACACGGATAATGTTACTTCTAATGGCAGTGCTCACACTATTCATTATTGCTGAAATATTTCTCATAGGGTTTACAAGAAATCATTTCAGCAACGGCACAACTATCAACCAGGTTGACTGCTCTAACCTGACTGCCGAAGATGCTACAGAAAAATTGAATACGGAACTTAAAACGAGACCTATTTCATTCATTTTCACAGACATCAGTTACACATTCACTGGCGCAGATTTTGATTTGCATGTAAGTTCTGACGAAGTTGAAGAACTTTTGGCAAATCAAATTTTCAGTGATAATCAAAAGGATTTTATAATAACAGTATTTTTTGATAAGAATAAAGTACTTGATATTATGAAGTCTATTCCTGAACTGGATGAAAGCAAAATGATTTATCCTCATGATGCATTTTTAACAGTAGAAGATAATCAGTTGTACACAATACCAGAGGTCAGAGGAAATCATATTGATTCTGACGAAGCCATCAAACTAGCATATGAAAGTCTACTATATGGATATACTTCAATTGATTTTTCCTCTATTACAGTTTCAGAACCTATGGTGCATTATGACGACTTGCAAGAAACAACCAATTCAATAAACAATGTGTTAAATACAACTATAACATTTGAGATTGGAAATGGTTCACATTTAACTTTAGACAAGTCTGTGATGTGCAACTGGCTGGTTGTTAACGATGATGGCACCTATAAGATTGACATCGACTCAAACTTACCTGCATTCGTCGATCAGCTTTCTGAAATGGTTTCTAATTCTACAATTGACTTTGAATTTCAAGCAACGGATTTTGGAACTGTCACAGTCCCTGTGAAAAATATCACAATTGATAAGGAAGCAGAAATAGAACTGATCAAATCAGAGCTCGGGACTGCTAACAATTATACTCACTCCCCTATTTATAACTTAAACGTTGGAGACAGCTATGTTGAAATTGATATAACCAGACAACACGTTTGGTTATATAAAAACGGAAAGTGCTTGGCAAGTACCGATTGCGTTACAGGTAATGCTGGCAAGCATGATACACCACTGGGCTATTTTTTCTTAACTTATAAGACAACAGATAGAACTCTTAGAGGATACAACGACAACGGAACACAGTATGCTTCACATGTAGACTTTTGGATGCCTTTCAACGGTGGAATAGGTTTACACGATGCATCTTGGCGGAATTCATTTGGAGGTAAAATATATTTAACAAATGGTTCCCATGGATGTGTTAATCTTCCGAAAGAAGCAGCAAGAATAATATATGAATACATTGACGATACAATGCCAATTATCGTTTATTCTTCATAACTGCTTACAATCAATGCGTTTTACTCTACTTTGAAAATTTTTTTCAAAAAAAGTCCAACCTTTTGGTTGGGCTTTTTATTATGCTCTACTCTATTTAAATCAAATTTAAGTAACTCACTTTTAGTTAGATTTCTATTCGACAATACTTTACAATTTTTTTCCATAATGATATTATACAAAATAAAAAAGAGGAAAATAAATGCCAAAAAAATATCTAGAAAAAAATGTATTAGACGCAACATTTGAAAGATTAGAAATTATTTTTAACAATTTCGATAATGTGTATTTCAGTGTTAGTGGTGGAAAAGATAGTTCAGTAATGGTACAATTAGCAAATATAGTAGCAAAAAAAATGAATAAAAAATTTGATGTATTGTTCATTGATTTGGAAGCTCAATATCGTAACACTATTGAACATATTGAAGAACTTAAACAATTATCTCAAATAAGAGATTTCTATCATATTGCATTACCACTTGCATTAAGGAATGCAGTATCAGTATTACAACCAAAATGGATTTGCTGGGAAGAAGAAAGTAAACATCTCTGGGTGAGAAACTTGCCTAGTGACAGCATAAATATGGGAAACTGTCCATTTCCTTGGTTTAAAAAAGGTGAAGAATTTGAAGAATTTATTATTCAATTTGCTGATTGGTATCAAAAAAAATATAAAGGCAAAGTAGCCTGTGGAATAGGAATTAGAACAGATGAAAGTTTAAATAGATTTAGAACAATTGCTTTACAAGAAAGAAAAGTTACCTTTGAAAAATATCTTTGGACAACAAAACTAAAAATAAATGAAAAACATATTAATGCATATAATTTCTACCCAATTTATGACTGGTCAGCAGGAGATATTTGGGGAGCAATAAGTAAACTAGACTTGAAATTCAACTATATTTATGAATTAATGTATAAAAATGGAGTAAGCATTTATGAACAAAGACTTTGTCAACCATATGGAGATGACCAACGAAAAGGTCTAAATCAATTTAAAGCATTAGAATATGATACCTGGAGCAAAGTATTAAGTAGAGTTAATCGGAGTTAATTTTGGAAACATTTATTGTAAAACAACAGCACTTGGAAATATAAGATCGTGTAAACCAGAATTCATGTCTTGGCAAGAATATACTGTATTTTTATTAGAAAGTATAGGAATATATAATAGAGATTTAATGTTACATTATTATAGAAAAATTAAAAAGTTTATGATTTGGTATAGAAATAAATATAATGTTGATTTAAATGATATCCCCGACTTTGCAGATTGTAAATTAGAAAATCAGAAAAAAGCTATTTCGTGGCGAAGAATAGCAAGAGCAATTGAAAAAAATGATTTTTATATGAGAAGATTATCCTTTGCTCAAACTAAAAATGATGATAAAGAATTAAAAGAATTAATTCATAAATGGGATAATTTATTAAATAAAACTACAATAACTGATGATAAAACATTACAAAAAATAATCAAAGAAAATTTTAATTAGGAGGTTCATAAATATAATGATTGTCAAAATGAACAATAAAGAAGAAAATTTTTACCAATATATGGGAAAGTTGTTTGGTTCAAGGATATTAGAAAAAGAAACTAATGACAGAATATACGATGATAATGATAAAGAATGGTATATCTATTTAGAAAAACAAAGAGTTAAAGCATTTGTTTCAATATCTAATAATGTAATTAAAAACATTTATACAACTAAGGAAGACTATTTAATAGAAATTTTAGAAAAAATAAAAAAAGAAATTACTATAACTAGTAGTATTGTAACAAGTAAATATTTAAAAATATATGAAAAATGTGATTTCAAAGTTGATACATCTCCTAGACATAAAAATTTTGTAAGAATACACTAATTTATTTATAGAAAGGTCTAAAAAAAAAATGAATGAAATAGAATTTCCAGTTTTAAATGTAAAAATGATAGATATAGACAAAGTTATAGCAAATGATTACAATCCAAATAAAGTAGCACCACCAGAAATGCAATTACTAAAACATTCAATTGAAGAAGATGGATATACTCAACCAATTGTTACATATTATGATAAAAATAGAGATTTATATATTGTTGTAGATGGATTTCATAGATATAGATGTGCGAAAGAATATTTTCATTTAAAAAAAATTCCCATTGTTACTATTGATAAAGATTTAGAAAATAGAATGGCTAGTACAATTAGACATAATAGAGCTAGAGGTACACATCAAATCGTTGATATGTCTCACATTGTTTTAACTTTAACTCAAAAAGGTTGGTCTGAACAAGAAATCTCTAAGCATTTAGGTATGGAATTAGATGAAATTATTAGGCTAAAACAAATTACAGGTATGAAAGAAATATTCTCTAATCATAAATTCAGTAAATCGTGGGAAGAATTTGAAGAAAACCTTAAAAAATAATTTTATTAAAAATTTAGACGGTGATAAAAGCACCGTCTTCTTTTATACTATATTCGAAGCATCTAATAATTTGGAGCCAGAACTATCATATGCTTCAATGTAATATGTATATTTTGTACCAGTATCAGTAGAATTTGCAGTTATTTCTATATTATTGTTTTCACTATTACCTTTTATATTAATACTTGGAACATTAGAATTGTTTTTATCTATTGCTAAAATATCTGTAAACGTACTTCCTGTAAATTTTTGTTCTAAATCAACAATAGTTTCCCAATTGCTTGCATTTTCTTCTTTTCTATATATTACAAAATATTTATCTGATACATCATATGTAGACCAGTCTAAGATTACTGAACCTTTTTCATTACTTAAATTAACTGAACTTGTTAATACTAATTCTGGTATTTTGAATTCATACACTTCACTTACATTTCCAACAACATCTTCTGCTACAATATATACATACTTAATTTTGTAAACATCATCTATTACTATTTCTTCATCTTTTGTAACTTCAAAGTAATCCATTTCAAGTACATTAGGATTTTCAAGTTTTTCTTCTACTATCACATACTTATATTTTGTAACTCCTGACCCCTCACCTAAACTAATATGTTCATCATGTGAACTAATTGTTACAACATTATTATGAATGCTTGCTTTTGTAATAGTTGGTGCTGTATTATCAAGTTTATTAAGTGTTAACTCTTTACCTGAAATATTTCCTAGTCCATCTTTATATAAAGCAATTACTTGTTTTGGTCTATATACATCTCCAACTAATTTATAATTTCTTGAAAATTCAATACCATTAGCAACAGCCATTTTATAATCAGTTTCATCATTAAAAGCAATTTGTACTTCTCCTATACCTGTGTCTGTTGCTGTAAAAGTAAATAATTTTTCTTTTGCCCATTCATCACTTACTGAATCTTCTGACGTTGGAACTGGTGCAATACTGTCAACTTTTGCAACTTCAAAAATTTGTTCTGTACTATTTTCACATGCATCTATTACAATACATTTATACATCTTTCCGAGCTAAACTACATTCTATTTCAGGTGTACATGATATTGAATACTGATTTTCATTAACAGTAGTTTCTCCCTCAAATATAACATTTTCTTCATTATCTAACTCAACAATTTTTACTTTGACTGTATTACACCAATTCTCTGTTCCAGAAACGACAATCGGTTTGGTTCTACTCCACTCTGTTAAGTCTTTTCCCTCATTAGTCTCTATACTTGATATTTCTGGCTTTATACAATCTGAATAAATATTAACAGTATCTATGAAAGTAATAGATGTTTTACCATTAATATTAGAAAAAATTGTAATATTATCTTTTAGTATTGTTTTTACTGATGATTTTGCTCTCATTTCAGTAGTTATTGTAATCGTTCCATCTGAATTATCAACTTTACTTTGTTTATTTAATTGTAAATTTTTCTTACCCCAAAATCCACAAAATTCGCCAAATCTTGCTCCATTAATTAGTTTCAATTTAATAGTACTTATATGTATTGGTGGAATATTTTCATTATTCTCAATAATCTCAAATTTATTTTCTAAAATTTCACCAAATTCGGTACTACATATTTTACATATTATTTTTCTATCTACTATATACAAACTGTGGTTATTATTACTATAAGCACCACATATAGTACATTTAATATTAGATGGAGTATAGCAATTCATTTCTTGTCCACCAGGAATTATACATCTATTATTTTCAGGAAAATAATGTATATTTCCATTATTATATGAATTAATATAATATCCATATTGAGTAAGAGTATGTCCATAAGAACATGCTGGATAATGCTGACTATGGTCTTGCGCATATTTATTATTAAATACACATGGTCTGTGCCACTCTTTTGAATATCCACATAAGCATGTGTCTATACGAGCATTATTGCTTTCACATGATTCATACCCTAGAATCCATCTTTGTGTAAAACTATGTACTGCATTTTTTTCTTTTAAATGGCAAAGTGTACATTCTTCCCAATGTTCATTTTCATCATATTGGGTTTTAAAAACATGTTGATGGACTGTCCCATCACCTAGCTCTAAATTTGTAACATCCACAACAGTAATGTTTCCACTTTCATTTTGCTTATTTATAGCAATTTTTCCATTATTAAACAATGGAATAGTATTACAAAATGAAAAATATAAAATAATTCCAATAAAAGCTAAAATAAAAATACATACAAAAATTAAAATTCTTTTTCTCATTAGTTTTCTCCTTTTACAATTTAAAAATACAGTTAATAACTTCATATAATAGTAAAACTCTTATCATATATGTAGTTATTAACTACATATATGATATCAATTATATTAGCATATATATTCTAATATTTCAATGGTATTTTTTTATTTTATTTTCTATTTCTATGTAGTTAATACATGGTGTATATATTAAATCTATTTCAATATAATTAAATAAAAACGGAGGCAAAAATGGAAAATACTACAAATAATGAAATAAATAAAATTTTAGGTTCAACATTTCAAAAATATAGATTGAAAAATAATTTAACGCAGGAAAAAATCGCTGAAAAATTATCTAAATCAACAAAAACTATATCTCAAATTGAAACTGGAAAAGACGGAACAAGTAAAAAAACTGATATAGATTTTATGAATCTGTTAGAAATTACTCCAAATAGTTTGTATAAAAGCTTTATTACAAACTCTAATTTACAAAAACAAATTGAATTAAGTGAAAAAATTAGTACATTATCCCCAGAAAAAACTGAAGCACTAATGCAAATTATAGATATCATAAATAAAATATAATTTATATTATATAAGTTAAATTTTGTATAATTCAGTATGCTAAATTTAACTTTTCCATTTTTTATAAAATATTATAAAATTAATAAAGGAAAATGTTTATGGAGTTTTATTCCTACATTTTCCTTTATTAATCAACAAAAACTTAAAATAATTTTTATTATTTCTTTTTTAGCTTGCTCTATATTCAATTAAATCATTTAATGAACATCCTAAATAATCACATAATCTTGCAAGAACAAAAATATCCATTCTTACAAGTTCGCCAGTCATCATTCTTTTTACAACTTTGAAATCAGTATTAGTATCAGTTGTTAGTTTGTTTATGCTTATGTTTCTGTCGTGCATTATTTTTCCAAGTTTGAATAAATAATATCCATGTTCTATTTCTACTTTTACAATTTCACTCATACTTTACACCTATATTAATTTAAAAAAATTATATAGTTTTCATATATATAGGTTTAAAATAGATATGACACAAATAGATATAAAATAAAAATAGGAAACAC
>CANCZH010000017.1 GCA_947382445.1 uncultured Clostridium sp.
TAAATTTCAAATATTGACTAAAATAGTAATTCCAGCTAATATTAGTACTTTTATAAATTCTTTAAAAGTAAATATAGGATTATCTTTAGTAGGTGTAATATCAGGAGAGTTTTTGGTATCAAAAGCTGGACTAGGATATTTGATTGTATATGGAGGTCAAGTTTTTAAACTTGATTTAGTTATGACAAGTGTAATAATACTTGGTATACTTGCAGGTATTATGTATGGTGCAATTTTATTATTAGAAAAATTTGTACTAAAACATAGAGTAAGTTAAATTTTTCACATTTGTCAAAGAAAATTAATAGTATATTCTATAAAATATTTCAAATGCATTTTGTAAAAGAATTAAATACAACAATGTAGATGAATTTTTATAAAAAATTAAGGAGGTATAAATTGAAAAAGAAAGTATTACTTACTTTATCAATAATAGTTCTAGTTGTTTTAATTGGAATTGTTATTGCAATTAAAAAACCAAATTCAAGCGATGGTGACTTAAAAAACATTAATGTAAGTGAGGTAACAAGGTCTGTATTTTATTCTCCACAATATGTAGCAATTCATGAAGGATTTTTTCAGAAAAATGGAATCAAAATTGAACTTACAACAGGGCAAGGAGCTGATGCTGTTATGACATCGGTTCTTGCAAATCAAGTAGATATTGGATTTGCAGGGCCAGAGGCATCAATATATGTATATAATGAAGGAAAAGAAGACCATACACAAGTATTTGCTCAATTAACAAAAAGGGATGGTTCATTTTTAGTATCTAAAGAGAATACAGAAGATTTTAATTGGAATGACTTAAAAGGAAAAACTGTGATACCAGGTAGAAAAGGCGGAGTTCCATATATGACTTTTGAATATGTTTTAAAGAAAAATGGAATAAATCCAAAGACAGATTTGATACTTGATGATAGTATTAAGTTTGATTTAATGGCTGGTGCATTTAGTAGTGGAAGTGCTGAATATGTTACGCTTTTTGAGCCAACTGCGTCAATGACTGAGATGCAAGGAAAAGGCTATGTTGTAGCATCTGTTGGAGAGGCATCAGGAGAGATTCCGTATACAGCATATTTTGCAAAGAAAAGTTATATTAATAAAAATGAAGATATAATTCAAGGATTTACAGATGCGATATATGAAGGGCAACAATGGGTAAAGGAGCATACAGCTAAAGAAATAGCTGAGAGTGTGCAGGAATTCTTTCCAGGTACAGATTTAGAGACACTTGAAGCTGCAATTCAAAGTTACAAAGATATAGATGCTTGGAATGATACACCAATATTAACCAAAGAAAGTTTTGAAAGGTTAGAAGAAGTAATGATAGAAGCTGGTGAACTTGAAAAACAAGTGCCTTATGAAAAACTTATAAATAATACTTATGCAGAAAAAACTATAGAGAAATAAAGTGAATATGAAATTAGCCAGAGATTATTCTGGCTAATTTTTTGTAAAAAAATTATTAATGTTGTGAAAAAATGTTATGAATAATGAGTGCTTTCTTTTTTGTAACTTTTATGTTAAGATGATAAATAATTATAGTAGATAGAAATAGGAGTAAATATATGTATAAAATGATAATCTTAGATTTAGATGGAACATTGCTAAATGATTATAAAGAAATTAGCAAAGAAAATCTGGATTTAATTCAAAGAGCATATAATGAGAAAGGAATAATATCAGTAATTGCAACAGGTAGACCATTAGAATATGCAAATGAAATATTTAATTTATATGGTAATTGTTTTGCTAATTACATAATTGCATGTAATGGTGCCATTATAAAAGATATTAAAAATAATGATTATATTTATAAGGTTACTTTTACGAATGATGAAGTGCTGAATTTGAGAAATATGTTTTTAGAAGAAAATACAAATTATATGATGCTTTATACAGATGAAAAAACAATAACAGAAGCTAAGAATGGTAAAGTGCTAGAAAATTCAGGAATAAGTGTAAGTCAAAAGAAAATTAAGGCAGAAAATATAGAAGACGTAATAAAAAATGATTCAAATCTTATGAAGTTTTTATGTGTAATAGGTGGGGATACTTTAGCATTAGAGAAAATTATTAAAAAGATAGGCATGTTAGATGGAATAGAGCCATCAGTTATTTGTAATTATTTATATAAAACAGGAGATGAAACATTTGAATCAAAATATATAGATATAATGAAAAAAGGTTGTAGTAAAAAGAATGCTATACATATTTTGGCAGATAAACTAGGAATAAAACAAGAAGAAATAATAGTAATGGGAGACGGAGGAAACGATATTTCAATGTTTGAATGTGCAGGATTAAAAATAGCAATGGAAAATGCAGTGGAATGTTTAAAAGAAAAAGCAGATTTTATAACTACAAGTAATAATGATAGTGGTGTTGCAAAAGCAATTCGAAAATTTGTATTTAATGAATAATAGAAAATAGTAAGGAAAGTATTATGAAAGTAGATTTTATAGATGTTGATAATGCATTAGAGTATTATCAAATAAATGATATAAATTATAAAAATAAATGTTATAAATGTGTTGAAGATTTAAACTCAATTATAAATTTTAATTCTAGGGCAGAAGCGGTTTATGATATTTTATATAATGATAAATCATTGAAAATAAAGGCTCTTTGGAAAATACAAAATATGAGAGAACTCTTTGGAGAATATTATAATTCATTTATAACTAGTATTTTAGTATTATTAGGATATAAATTGCATGAACAAAACATGATAAATAAAAATTATACAGATACACAGAAAATGTTATACAAAAAAAGAGTTAAAGATGCTTTGATTAATGATATTTATTTTAGAAAACTAGAAAATATAAGAATTTCACAAATGATTTGGGCTTCATATTTTATTAATACAAAGTTAATTGAAGTTGGCAGATTACAATATGAAAAATGTGATGATTATATAAAAATACATATACCTTCTGGAAAGAAATTAGAAATAGAAGAAGTAGTAACTTCAATTAAAGATTCTGAAAATGAGATAGAGAAGTACTTTAATTTAAAAAATCCAGAGTATTATTGTAATTCTTGGATATTGAGTAATCAAATAAATACTATTATAGATTCTAATTCAAATATTGCTAAATTTTATAATTTATTTGAAGTGCAAGATGGACAAGATGCAATAAAAGATATATTAAATTTTGTTTTTAATATGCAGGAATGCGATGATTATAATAATTTATTAGAGAATACATCTTTGCAGAGATTATTAAAAAAGCAATTACTTGAAAATAAGAGTTTAAAAATAGGTTTGGGAAGATTAAAAAAGGAGGAAATTTATGATTAATAATACAGATAAATTAAAATATGAAAAATGGATTAAAGAATTTATGGAGTCTTGGAAAGAATTAGATTGGAAAAGGACATTAGAAACACTAAATAAAAATGTTGAATATTATGAAAATCCAATTGATAAACCATGTTCAAGTTTTGAAGAAGTAACAAATTTATGGAATGTTGTTGCTGATAATCAAAAAGATATAGAATACAAATTTAATATAATATCTTTTAATGAAAATACTTGCATAGTAAATTGGCAAATGACTAGAGTAATGACAAAAACAAATGAAAGACAAGAAATTGATGGTATATTTCAAATTTCACTAGATAATGATGGAAAATGTTCGTATTTTAAACAATGGAGATTTACAAGATAATATATTGGGTGAAAAGATGATGGATAAAAACTAAAGTTTGTAAATAGATATTTTATTAGGAGGAATGGGAATGAATAAAGAATATTTTGATGTATTAGATGAAAATGGAAATAAAACAGGAAAAATAAAATTAAGAAGTGAAGTTCATAGAGATGGTGATTGGCATAAAGCTGTTCATATATGGATTATAAATAATGAAGGAGATGTACTTTTACAAAGAAGATGTCCAACGAAAGATAGCAATCCAAATATGTTAGATGTTTCATGTGCAGGACATTTGTCAGCTGGAGATAATTCATTATTAGGTGCTATTAGAGAATTAAAGGAAGAGTTAAACTTAGATATCGAGCAACATGAATTACAATTTATAAAAACAATTAAAAAAAGTTCAAAATATACAGAAACATTTATAAACAATGAGTTTGATGATTTGTACATTTTAAGAACTAACAAAAGTATAGATGATATGAAGTTTCAAAAGGAGGAAATATCAGAAATATTTTTTGTCTCATATAAAAAATTTAAAGATATGGTAAATAATAAACAGTCTGATTTGCTTATACATACAGAAGAATTTGAAATTTTATTTGAAATATTTGATAAAGAATTATTAGAAGATGAAGAAATTATGTTTAATATAAATCATGTTGCTATTAGTGTAACAGATATTGAGAAAAGTATAGAATTTTATAAAAAGTTTGGATTTAAAGAATCTAAGTCATGGAAAGCAGAAGATGATAGCATAAAAATTAATATGTTAAAACTAAATAATATAGCCTTAGAAATATTTTGTTATAGTGAATATATAAAATTACCAGAAACAGCTAAAACAACAGCAACAGACTTACCAATATTAGGAACAAAACATTTTGCATTAGGTGTAGAGAGTATTGAAAAAGCAAAAGAATTTGTAATACAAAATGGTATATGTGAGAATGTAGATATAAAAAATGGAAGATTGGGAAAAAAATATTTCTTTATTAATGATCCAGATGGAATATTAGTAGAAATAATTGAAAATGACTAAGGAGTTAATATTGACAAATATATGAAATGCAGTTAGAATATTAATATAAAATTAAAAAGTGGAGCAAATAAAATGATTAATAAAGCTAATTTTAAATTAAATAATTGGCAATTAGTATGGGAAAAAATTAAAAATCACCCATACTCATTAATCATGCTATAGACTTTAATATAAAAAATAGCACAAGTATAGGTGATATAAAATTACTTATACTTGTGTTTTTTTTGTATTAATTTTAAACATTTTTTAATTTATAGTTTATTTGATAAAAACAGAAGTATAAATAGATATACTTCTGTTTTTGATTTCAAGGAGGTGAAAAGATTGAAATATAAATTATGGTGGCAAAAAAGATTTTATAAATAAAACTAAAATGAAAGGAAGAATATATTATGAATAAGAAAAATCCATACAGATTATATTTAACAGAAGAACAAATGCCAAAGCAATATTATAATTTAAGAGCTGATATGAAAGAGTTACCAGAACCAATGTTAAATCCTATTACAAAAAAAGAAGCAACTTTAGAAGATTTATTACCAGTATTTTGTAAAGAGTTAGCAAAACAAGAATTAGATAATGAAACTAGGTATGTAGATATACCAGAAGAAGTTCAAGAAATGTATAGAATTTATAGGCCATCACCTTTAGTTCGTGCATATAATCTTGAAAAATATTTAGAAACACCTGCTAAAATTTATTATAAATTTGAGGGAAATAATACATCTGGAAGTCATAAATTGAATTCTGCAATAGCACAAGTGTATTATGCTAAGCAAGAAGGAATTACTAGTCTTACAACAGAAACAGGAGCAGGACAATGGGGTACAGCTTTATCAGAAGCTTGTAGCTATTTTGATATTCCTTTATCTGTATATATGGTAAAGGCTTCTTATGAACAAAAGCCATTTAGAAAAGATATAATGAGAACTTTTGGAGCAAACGTAATTAGCAGTCCAAGTAATACAACAAAGGTTGGAAGAGAAATTTTAAAGAAAAATCCAAATACAACTGGAAGTTTGGGGTGTGCAATATCCGAAGCTGTTGAAAAGGCAATAACAACACCTAATTCAAAATATGTTTTAGGTTCAGTATTAAATCAAGTTTTGTTACACCAATCAATAATTGGTTTAGAATGTGAAACAGCATTAAAATTATTAGATGAATATCCTGATATAATAATAGGATGTGCTGGAGGAGGTTCTAACTTAGGTGGATTAATTGCTCCTTTTATGAGAGACAAGATAAAAGGAATTAGTAATCCAAGGATTATTGCAGTAGAGCCAGCATCTTGTCCATCTTTAACATGTGGTAAGTATGTATATGATTATTGTGATACAGGAAAAATGACACCGCTTGCCAAAATGTATACATTAGGATGTGATTTTATACCTGCACCAAATCATGCAGGAGGATTAAGATATCATGGAATGTCTCCAATAATTTCAAAATTGTATCATGATGGTTATATGGAAGCAGTTGCAATTAAGCAAACTGATGTATTTAAGGCTGCCATTTTATTTGCTCAAAAAGAAACTATATTTCCAGCGCCAGAATCTTCTCATGCAATAAAAGTTGCAATAGATGAAGCTTTAAAATGTAAAGAAACAGGTGAAGCTAAAACAATTTTATTTGGATTAACTGGAACGGGATATTTTGATATGACAGCATATTCATCTTATTTAGATAAAACTATGACTGATTATATTCCAACAGATGAGGAATTAGAAAAATCATTTCAAAATATAATAAAAAATAAATGTGAGAAAGAAAATTAAAAAATGAAAAATAAAGTATATGAATTATTGGAAAAATTAAATATTGATTATATAAAAATTGAGCATCCACCATTATTTACTTGTGAAGATAGTAAAAAATATAATATAGAATTTGATGCAGTAATATGTAAGAATCTCTTTATACGAAATAGCAATAAAAGTCAATATTATTTATTTGTTTTACCAATAGAAAAGAAAATAAATTTGAAGTCTTTACAAAATCTATTAAGAGAAACAAGATTAAGTTTTAGTGATGAGAATATGCTAGAAGAAAAATTAGGTGTAAAAGCTGGCTCAGTGTCTATATTTAATATTATTAATTTAAAAGATAAAGATGTTGTTTTTATAATAGATGAAGAAATATTACAATATGATAGAGTTGCTTTTCATCCTAATATAAATACTGAAACTATTGTATTCGATTCAAAAGAGTTAAATATAATACTAGAAGATTATAATGTGAAATTTAAGTTCATTACTATTTAAAAATTTAAGGTATTGATATATAATGCAAACATCAATGATTTATGGAATAAAAAATGATAGAGCTGATTTTATTGAGAAGGGAAGAAGAATTTTAAATGAAAGATGCTGTTTTGAATACTCCGAGAAGAATAACTAAAAAATTAAATTCACAATATATAAATGAAATAATACAATTAGCTAAAAATATAAATTTGAATGCTTTAAGTTTATTATTAGACTACCAAGAAACATTTGAAAAAGAAGATATAGAATTAATTACTCAAAGTACTAGTAAAATAGAGGAATATTTAAAATCATTAAAAGAATATAAAAGTATATTAACACAAGGAAAATGTCATTCAAGTGTTCATATAAAGTTTAAAAAGGCGGCTCAAGAAATTTTTGAAATTGAACAATTATTAAAAAAATATAGTGTTAAGGTTTGGGAAACACAGTTAACAGATATAGATAATTTTAAAAATGGTAATAGCTATTGTTATGTAGTTTATTCTCTTTTGATGAATCCAAATTTAAAATATTCAGATGATGTTCGATTAATACAGGAACAATATGAAAAAAGAATGGATATGCTACAAGATAATAAAAGGCGATTTTTATCTACATCACTAGTAGTAGATGAACTAACTAGTTTATTTTATGAATCACATATTGCAGCAATTATTCAAGTAGATGAATCTAATTATATAGCAGCAAATTATAGAGATGCGGCAACAGGAGATTCAATGTTTTCTAGAACATGTATGTCTAGAGGAGATTATAATGATATTTATACTATAAGAAAGGATGAGCTTGGAGATTTATATACTGGTGAACCAGCAACAATACTATCTACACCTAAAGTTATAAAGTATAGGCAGTTACATGATGAAAGTGCTGTAACTGTAAATGAAGTTATATTAGATAGGTCAAAATCTAAAGCTAAAGGAATCTTATGTTATATGTATGGAAATGAATTTTTAAGTTATTCTCGTAAATTTGCTGAAAGTTTAGGTGAAAAATATAATTTGCCTGTATCATATGTAGATAAGATGCTTTATACTGATAAGAATATTAGTGAATATGAATTATATGAGCAATATGAAATAACAGATGGAATAAAACAATATTTAGATGAAAAAACAAAAGAAAGAATTTATTATTTGTCAGAAAGAAATTTTGATATAGCTAGTAATACATATTTTAAAATATTTGAGTTGGCGAGTAAAGAATCTATATCAAATAAAGAAGAAGCAAAAATTATTGTTGAAAATATAGCTAGGCAAATAATAAAACAAAAAGAAGTAAGCTTAGGTTTAGATGGAGAAAGATAAAGAAATATCAATAAATTTTTCTTGTTTAATAGAAAAAATATTTAAAAAATAGGTGTCATTAGATACCTATTTTTTTATTGTGAAAAGTTTGTGAAGTTATGTAAAGATAATTATAGATATGTTTTCTAAAATATTAGCATAAGACTATGAAAAAATGTAAACTTGTGATATAAATAAGAAAAATAAAATTTATAGGAGATAAAAATGGAAAATAATAAATTGGTGCAACAAACAGAACTTACAGTAGTATTTACAAGAGATGGAAAAATTGTAATACCAATAAATGAAGACGGAAAATATTCAATTTTCCCTAAATATTGTGTTGGAATTAGAGATGGTTATCAAAAGAATTTAGCTCTAGAAGTAGGTTTCTTTTTAATTAAGAATCATTGTGAAGATGAAAATGAGTATAAAGTGCAAATGGCAGGAGAAATAGGAAAGAGAGAAAGAAAATATAGTAAAACAGGGATAGAAGAAGGTTGGTTTATTGGAAATAAAGATAAATTAATAGATATGGGGCAATTAGCAGAAAGTATTTATTCATATCAAGTTGAAGAAATGAAGAGAAATCCTACTGGATATATTAGAGATGGAAGAAATACATTTTATTTAAAGACTGTTGATAATATCGAATTATATGAAAACGTAGGATATAGATTTATGTTATTGCCTAAAGAATTTAATGAACAGAATTTTATAGGAGTATCAATGTATTCAATAGAAGAATTAGAAGATATTTTAAGAACACAACCAGATAATTGTACTTTAGATTTACATGTTGCAATGAGACAGCTAGATAGAGCAAGAGTTATGAAATTTGTTAGTGAAGTTGTTAAAAAACGAGAAGTAAAGCAGGATGAACAGTTAAGATAATAAAATGTAATTGGAAGGAGAAATTTATGAAATTAGTAAAAGCTGAACAAGCACAAAAATTTTCAAATAGTGAAAAGTGCCAAGTAGAGGAATATCCATTAGGAGATAAGGACATTAATTTTGCTACTGCTACAATAACTGGAAGATATCCTGACAATGGTTATTGTGTAAATGAAGAATGTAAAGAATTAATATATGTTATAGATGGAGATGGAACTTTAAATAAAAAAGATGAAACAATTGAATTTAATAAGGGGGATGTAATTTTAATAGATAGAGGAGAAATTTATTATTGGAATGCTCATTGCACAATTGTTATGCCATGTACACCAGCATGGTATCCTGAACAACATAAATTTTTAGAAGAATAGATAAGGAGTTTAAAATGTTTAATAAAATTGTAATATTTGAACCTGTATTATTAACTGAAGATGGAGTAGAAGAATTAAAAAAATATTGTAAAGAACTTATATATCATCAGACAGATACAATTAATGATGAAGACACTATAAAAAGAATAGGAGATGCTGATTGTATATTAGTATCATATAAGACTGTAATAAATAAAAATATAATTAGTAATTGTAAAAATTTAAAATATATTGCAATGTGTTGCTCTTTTTATGGAAAACAGTATTCGAAAGTTGATATAGACGCAGTAGAAGAACAAGGAATTTCATTTTCATATTTAAGAGGACATGGAGATAATGGAGTTGTTGAATTTACAGTTTCACAAGTAATTAGTTTAATTCATGGATTTGGCAATAAAAGATGGAAAGATGAACAATTAGATTTAACTGAAATAAAAGTAGGAATATTAGGTTTAGGAGATATAGGAAGTAGAATTGCAAAAACTTTTCAATTATTAGGAGCTGATGTTTATTATTACAGTAGAACAAGAAAAGAACTTGAAGAGAAAAATGGAATTAAGTATTTGGAATTAAAAGAATTATTATCTACAGTAGATGTCATTTCTATTAATTTAAATAGAAATGTATGCCTTATAGGAGATGGTAATTTAGATGCATATGGAGATGGAAAGATAATTGTAAATACTTCAATAGGTTATTGTTATGAAATAGAATCTTTAAAAAAATGGTTACAAAATAAGAATAATTATTATATATGTGATAAACCAACAATTAATGAGGATATAAGAGAAATTTTAGATTATGAAAATGTGTTATACACAGATATGATTACAGGAGATACAAAGCAATGTTTTAAAAGAGCTACAAAACAAATTATTAGCAATATAGAGAAATATTTGAATTATGAAGTTATAAAATAGGGGATTTTCATCCTAATATAAATACTGACACTATTATATTTAATCCTAAAGAGTTAAATATAATAGTAGAAAATTATAATATGAAAATTAATTTCATTTTTAATAAATAAAGAATATATTTTTAAAATAAAAAATAAGCTTTAAAATGAATTAGATTTACTTCTAGGCACAAATAAAGATGTTTGACATATAATAGAAAATATGCTAATATAATCATAGCAATTGCGATGTAGTAAGTCTATATAAATGACTAATAAAAAAGACTAGAGTGTATGAGACTCTAGTCTTTTTTTGTTACTTGCTCAACTTTTTTATTATGTAATAAATTATAATAAGCTGTAACAATTGTAGTAAATCTGACATATAAAATGACCCTCCTTTCTCCTTTTAGAAAAAGGATAGACTTAGTATATAATAAATTTTCTAATATTACAACAATTCACATATAGAAATAGAGGTTCAAAGAATTTATTTTATGCTATATTTACGTACTAGTAATAAAAATAGTATGTATAGTAAGTAATGTATTAGAAAGATAATAAATTGAAAATAGGTGTTATTAGATACCTATTTTTTATTGAGAAAAATTTGTGAAGTTATGTAAAGATAATTATGAATATATTTTCTAAAATATTAGCAGAAGACTATGAAAAAAAGCAAACTTGTGATATAAATAATAGAAAAATTAGAAGATATTTTAAGAACATAACCAGATAATTGTACTTTAGATTTACATGTTGCAATGAGACAGCTAGATAGATTTTATTTAATTTAGAGCATCTAGACAACTTAGAGGAAAATATATTTATTATATAAAAGTTTTAGAAAAGGGGATTTTATGCTAGATAAAAATGAGATATTTCCTATTGGAATAGGAACATGGAAAATTGATTATGAAAATATAGAAAATGACATAGGAGGATTAAGACATTCTTATAAAAGTGGACAAAATTATTTATCATTATATATGATGTATAATGGTGGTGCAGTTGTAAGATGTTTAAAAAAATATGTTGAAGAATTAGATAGAGATAAAATTTTCATAAATGTTAATATAGAACCAACAATAGAAAAGATAGAAGATATAGAGAAGCAGCTAGATGAATATTTAGAAATATTAAATTTAGAATATATAGATGAGTTACAATTACATACTCCAAAAGCAACAAAATTACCACTAATAGATACATATAAAGAGATGCAAAGGTTAGTTAATATAGGAAAAGTTAGATATTTAGGAATAAGTAACTGTAATTTAGGTCAATTGAAAGAAGTGAATGAAAAAGTTAAAGTAGACTTTTTTGAGGGAGTTTATAATCTAGAATGCAAGACTAATGAAGATATTGGTATTTTGGATTATTGTAAAGAAAACAATATTACTTTTATTTCATATCAAGCATTAAGAAGAAATAGAACAGCTAAAAGAAATTATCCATTATTATTAGAATTATCAGAAAAATATAATAAAACTCAAAATCAAATTATTCTTAATTGGATTATAAAAGAAAAAGGAATAAAACCAATAATAAAATGTACTAATATTGAAAGAATAAATGAGAATTTAGATTCATTGGACTTTGAAATGAATAAGGAAGATTACGAAAAATTAAATATTTTCAGAAATGAAGAATTTGATAAAATAAAAATAGATTGGAATTATACTGGAGAAGGAGTAACAATAGACCAGTTAGCAAATCAGTTTGAATAAAAAGGAAGTATAAATATAGAATGATTAATTATAAATGGTATAATGGAGAAGTTCCAAAAGATATAGAGATAAAACAAGTTTACGGAATTGTTTTTAATGAAGATGGAAAAATTTTTTTAAGAATAGATGATGGAATATACAAATTAACAGGTGGAAGACCTGAAATAAAAGATAAATCTATAGAAGATACTTTAAGAAGAGAATTTATAGAAGAAGCAAATATAACATTAAAAAATATTCATATATTAGGTTATCAATTAGTTGATGAGGAAAATGGAGTTAAGCCATATGCACAAGTAAGAATGATAGCCAAAATTGATGAAATATTTGAAAATAGACCCGATTTAGATAACGGAAAAACGTATGAAAGAGTTTTTAAGATGCCAGAAGAAGCTATTGAATTATTAAATTGGGGAGAGGTTGGCAAGAGTCAAATAGAAGAAGCAGTAAAATTGGCAAAGAAATATTATAGAGATAAAGAGATTGAGAGAAAATATTTAATAAAGCAAATGCCTAATTTAGATAATATAAAACCGATTAGATATGAAAGATATTATATAAATGATGATATTGATAATCAAATAAGAGTTCAGAAGAAAGATGATAAGTTTATATTAGAAACTAAAACGAAAATTAGCAAAATAGAATATGAAAGAGAAAAAGAGGAGATTTCAGAGCTAGAATTTCTTAAATTAATTAAAGGTTGTGAAAAAGTAATTATAAGAGATAGCTATTTGGTAAATGAGAAACCTAATATAACAATAAAAATATATCATGGAGTATATGAGGGATTAGTAAGAGCAGAGATAGAGTTTGATAGCGAGTATGAATATAATAATTTCCAAGTTCCAGACTGGTTTGGAAAAGATATTACTGATACAGAATTAGGAATGGATGCTAGATTAATAAAACTGGATATAGAAGAATTTTTAAAGATATTGAAATTGTATGATTATTAGAAAGTAAAAATAAAAAACTGTAGCTTATATATTTCTATATAAGCTACATTCTAAATCATAACTGCTTACCGAAATAAGCCTTCTCAGTCATCTAATTAAATAGATTTCCTATTAATTAGATGGTACTATATTTTTATACAAAAAGCAAGAATTTTATGCATAAATTTTAATAAATTATTAATTATTTTTTGGCGATCTATATTTAAATAGGTCAGATTCTAAAAAAGCTTTTGATATGTTATCTAAATCAATTCCTTTTATATTTCCTTTTTTCTTTGTAAAATCTATTCTTTCAATGCTTACAGGATTAATGTTAAATATATTTACCCATCTTCTCATTATTTTAAAGTTATATATTTGATTGAGTTCAACATAGGTTTTACTAGCAAGTTGTTTTTCTGTTGGTTCTTTACTTGTAATGGGTAAAACTAATAGTGTTTTTCCTCCATTTTTTAAAACTACAGCTGGATGCCTGCCACTAAATTCTTCACCTATATTAAATCCAAATTCAATCCAAACAACATCACCACGAACGATATATTCTTTAGATTTTTCTATAAAGCTAGAAGAATTAATAATAATTTTGGTTTTCTTATCTATCCATTCAAGATAATCCTTAGGTGTATTTCTTTTATTATAAAAGTTTTCAGCTTTGTGAATTTCATAATAGCTATCAAGGCTATTTTTAGCGGTATTTAAAATATTTAGTAATTCTTGCATAAATTAAGTATCCTTTCTTGTATGATTTATTATAACAGAATTATGCAAGAAATCAATACTTTTTAGTAAAATAATCAAACTTTTGTTCTTAATTTAAAACGCGTTAATTTTAAATTTCAAAATTAGTGAGAAATACTATTTGTTAGCAAATGATTTTGCTTCAAGTAGTATTTTTTTCATAAATTCTTGTTTCCCATCTGTATAATCAGTTTGAATATTATTACATGTTTTTGCTAAATTTATTTTTAAATTCTCATATTCATGGGCTTTTTCAGGAAAGGCATTCATATAGTTACGAAAATCTATATAATTGTGCCATTGAGGTCCATCATAAAGTGTAATATGTATTTGATGTGTTCTTACATTATCAGATGTTTGAACAACATAAAGTAAGTCATTACTAAATCTATTATGACTTCTAGTATAAATTTTACTATTATCAAGGCATTGTAAAACATCATTTAGATTTTCAAATGTTTTAACTCCAACTGCAATATCAATAATTGGCTTAGCTTTAATACAAGATATTGCTGTACTTCCTACATGTTGTATATCAATAGCTTTGTTACCAAAGATTTCTTTTAAATCCAAAATTGTTTTTTCGGCAATAGCATGCCATTCTGGTTGATTATCAATTATTTTCACTGTTCCACGTTTTAATCCTATCATAAAAACTCCAATAAATTTAATATTTAATATTGTATCATTACATCTTGAAATTTAATAGATATTCTTTTATTTTTTTATGCTTTATGATAAGATGTCTAAAAGGTAGAAATGGAGAAAATATGAAAATTTTAGTAGTAGGTGATATCGTAGGAGAAAGAGCAGTAGAAAAATTAAAAAACAATTTGAAAGATATAAAAGAACAAGAAAAAATAGAAGTGGTAATAGCAAATGGTGAAAATGCAGCAAATGGAAAAGGATTAACTAAACAATTATTTAATGAATTATTGTCAAGTGGTGTGGATATTGTTACAATGGGTAATCATACTTGGGATAATGAAGAAATATATGAATTTATAGATGATAATAGAATTGTAAGACCAGCTAATATTACAAAAGGAGTTCCTGGAAAAGGATTTACAATTTATGAAAAGGATAATAAAAAAATATTAGTAGTTAATTTGATAGGAAGAGTATATATGGAAGGAGTTTATTATTCTGATAATCCTTTTATAACAGTTAAAGAAATCTTAGAAGAAATGGAAAAAGATATAAAAATAATATTAGTTGATTTTCATGCACAATCAACTGGGGAAAAGTTTAATATGGCATATTTTTTAGATGGAAAAGTAAGTGCTGTATATGGAACTCATACACACGTTCAAACAGCAGATGAGATTATTATGCCAAAAGGAACAGGATTTATAACAGATATAGGAATGACTGGTGCCATCTATTCTGATTTGGGTTGTGATATGGAAAATTCTATAAAAAAATATCTTCAAGATATATCAGTAAAAGATAGAATGTCTACTAATGAAATTATGATTAATGGATGTATATTTGATATAGATGAAATGACTGGCAAAACTAGATATGTGAAGAGAATACATCTAGTTTAAAATAATATATGGGAGGAATTTATATGATACTTTCAACAGTATGTTATATTGAAAAAGATGGAAAATATTTAATGTTACATAGAACTAAAAAGAAAAATGATATAAATAAAGAAAAGTGGATAGGAATTGGTGGAAAATTTGAAGAGGGTGAAAGTCCAGAAGAATGTGTTTTAAGAGAAGTAAAAGAAGAAACAGGGCTTATACTAAATTCATATAAATTAAGATGTGTAGTAACTTATATATCTACAAATTGGGAAACAGAGTATATGTATGTATTTACTTCAGATGATTTTAAAGGAGAACTAACAGAATGCAATGAAGGTGATTTGCAATGGGTTGATAAACAAAAGATTGCAGAATTAAATATATGGGAAGGTGACAAAATATTTATAAAAAGAATGCAAGAGAAAGATGGATTTTTTACAGCTAAATTTGAATATGATGGAGATAAATTACTTAAATATGATTTAAATGATTATAGCATATAAAAACTATAGTTTTATTGGAGGAATATATTAATGAATAAAGATATTTTAATGCCAAATTATGAGCATAGTATTTTAAATTTAATTACATCTGTATTAAAACATTATGATGTAGAAACTAAATATACTGGGTTAGAGAAAATAGATAAAATGTTAGAGAAACAATATCGAAATGTAATTTTAGTTATATTAGATGGAATGGGAGAAAATATATTAAAAAGTATTTCTCCAAAAGGAATGTTTTATAGTAATAAAATAGATAATATAACATCTGTTTTTCCATCTACTACAACTGCTGCAATGACAACATATTATTCTGGCAGACCTCCTATTGAAACAGGTTGGATAGCGTGGTCTCAGTATTTTAAAGAATATGGAAGAAGTATTGATTTATTGCCAGAGAAAGATTCTTATACAGGTGAAAAATTACAGATAAATAATTTAAAAATATCAGATATTGTAGGATACAAAACTATTTATGAACAAATTAAAGAAAAGAATGTAAAATCATATGAAATTGTACCAAGTTATTGTGCTAAAAAATCTAAAGTAACTATGCTTGCTGATAATGTTGAAGAAATGTGTGATAGTATAGTAACATTGTGTAAAAATACTGAAAGAAAATTTGTGCTAGCTTATAATGATAATCCAGATGGTATTATTCATAAAACAGGTTGTTATTCAGAAGAAACAAGAGATTTTATATTGAATACAGAAAAAATTTTTGAGAAAATGTTACAAGAATTAGAAAATACAAATACATTAATAATATTATCAGCAGATCATGGACATCAAGATATAAATGAAGCGGTTGATATATTAGATTTAGAAGATATTCAAGATTGCTTAATAATGCCTCCAACTTTTGAGTCAAGAATGGTTGGATTTTTTGTAAAAGATAGCAGAAAAAAAGAGTTTGAGGAGATTTTTAATAAACAATTTAAAGATAAATATATTTTATATTCTAAGGAAGAATTTTTGAAAAGTAATTTATTAGGTTATGGAGATAAACATAGAAAAGTTGATGATTTTGTTAGCGATTATGTTGCAGTAGCAATTTCAGATACAAGAATAAAATTAGGAACATATTTGTCAAAAGAATTAAAGCATCCAGATGAAAAAAAGTCAACACATTGTGGTTTGACTAGAAATGAGATGGAAGTTCCATTAATTGTATTTGAGTTGAAATAGAAAATTTTAAGAATGAGATATAAAAGGTAATTCTATAAAATTGGTTAGAGGTGAGTCTATGAAAATAATTGATAAAATAGCATTTATATATTTGAAAGATGGTAAAATATTAAGTACTCTTTCAAAAGGAAAAGATACATATTATATTCCTGGAGGAAAAAGAGAGGGAATAGAAAAAGACGAAGAAACTTTAATTAGAGAATGCAAGGAAGAATTGAATATTGATATAAAAGTAGATACAATAAAATATTATGGTACATTTGAAGCACAAGCTCATGGAAAATCGGAGGGAGTATTGGTAAAGATGACTTGTTATATGGCTGATTTTACAGGTGAGATTGAGGCAAGCTCAGAAATTCAGGAGATTAAGTGGCTAGATTATAATGATTTAGATATAATTTCTCCAGTTGACAAATTAATATTCAAAGATTTATATGAAAAGAACTTGATAAAGTAGGAGAAGAATATGATTGATAAGAAAGTACAAGAAGAATTAATGAGAGTAGTAATTGAAGAAGTTGAAATTGCTATAAATGAAGGAAATTCACCTTTTGCAGCTATTTTAGTTAATGATAAAGGTGAGATAATTGGAAAAGCACATAATACAGCTAAAACAGAAAATAATCCAGTAATGCATGCAGAAATAAATCTTATAACTCGGGATGTGTAAAAACTTAAATACTAGAGATTTATCAGATTATTGTTTAGTTTCAAATGCTTGGAGTTGTAGTATGTGTATGTCTGCTAGTATAAAAGCTAAAATAAAGAATTTTATTTTTGGAGCACCAAGTGAAGAGGATATGAATCCTAATATTACAGTGTTTGATATAAAACAAAAAACTAAAGGTGATATAAACATTATTACTGGTGTATTAGAAGATGAATGTAAAGAACAAATAGAGAGAGCTAGGAAAAGTAAAAATGAAAAATAGTTTTTTAGATAGAACATTAAAAGGAACCAAATTATATATAGTAGTTATATTAGTTTTAAGTGTAATATATTCAAGGCTTTTAATTTTTGTGCCAATGTTTCTTAGATATGCACTTGATGGAATTATTATGGGAGATGAATCAGTAATTCCAAATTTTATAAGTAGATTATTTTATTCAAATAATAAAATAACTAAAATTACGATTCTTATTTTTGTATTAATATTAGTTAATATAGCTGTATTTATTGTAAGTTACTTAAAAAGTAAAATTAATACTAAATTTAATTTAAAAGTGAATAGAAATGTAAAACAAATAATTTTAGAACATGTGCCTAAAATTGAATATATGCAATTTAGCAATATAGATAAATCAAATGTAATACAAAGAGTTAATAATGATGCAACTACATATTCTGAATTTTTTAATTCTCAAATAAATTTATTTTTTGACACAATTTTTGTAATTATATTTGCTGTTTCAGAAACTTTAAAATTAAATAGTACAATAGGTATATTTATAGCTGCAATATGTACATTAATAGTGCTTTTGTCTATATGGTATTTTAAGGTTTCAAAACCATTGGTTGAAGATATTGTAGAAATGAATAGAGAAGTAATTAATAAGACAACTATTGGAATTGAAGAATCCAAGATGCTTAAAATATTTAATAGAAGAGATAAAGAAATAGAAGATTTTTCTACGATGAATAGTGAATATAAAAGGAAAGATATAAAATTAGCAAAAGTGAAAGTGTTTTATGGTATAGGCACACATACTTTGAGAAATTTTAAAGAACCTTTTATATTATTATGGGGTGGAATATTAGTTGTAAAAGGTGAACTTACTCTTGCAAGTTTATCAATTTTATTGTCTTATACTACTAAAATATTTCATTATGTGTATGATACTGTTGATAAATTAAAAGAAGTAAATGAATTTTTTGTGGCTTATAAAAAATTATCAGAATTAATGAAATTTGAAGAAGATAAAGAGACAAATCCTGATGTTAAACTAGATGGAGATATTGTTTTTGAAAATGTAGCTATAAAGTTAGAAAATAATACTATATTAGAAAATTTGAACTTTATAATTAAAAGAAATGAAAATGTTGCAATTATAGGTGATAATGGTGCAGGAAAAACAGTTATTTCAAAGACTATGCTTGGATTTTATGATTACACAGGTGATATATACATAGGTGAGCATAATATAAAAGATGTTAGTAAGAAAAGCCTTAGAGACTATATAGGTGTAGTTCTTCAAGATACATATTTATTTACTGATACTATACAAAATAATGTTAATATAACTAATAGAAATATTGAAGAAGATAGAATAATAGAAGCTTTGAAACTTGCAGAGATATATGAAGATGTAAATGGATTTGAAAATAAGCTTGATTATATGATTGGTAAAGGCGGAAATAATATTTCTGGTGGTCAAAAGCAGAGAATTGCAATAGCAAGAAGTTTGCTTAAAGACAATAAATTCATAATTTTTGATGATTCGCTGTCTAAACTCGATACAAAAACTAAAATTAATATATTGGATAATATTATATATATGCAAATGGGAACAATGATTATTTCGCATGATTTAGAGGTTGTTAAAAGATGTGATAAAGTTTTATTTATAAATAATAAGACTATACAGGTTGGAACGCATGAAGAATTAATAAAAAATAATGTATTTTATAAAGATATTATAGAAGTTAGTAAAAATAAAATACTAGAGGATGAGGATTTGTAATGTTTAAAGAAATGTGGAAAAATTATAAGAAGCAAATGATTAAAACTGGTCTTGGATGGTTTATTAGTAGTTTAACAATTGTAGCTTTTATAGTGTATACAATAGTTATGGTTGAGTATGCTATTCCAAGTAGAAATATAAATCTAATATGGGTATTAGGCATTAGCTATTTTGGTGTTAATATTTTAAGGTCTGCTGCTACATTTTTTGAAGATTTTAATGATGAGGGATTTCAAAAAGAGTTACAAGCAGACTATCGTGAAAAAATATATAAAAAATTACAAAATGTTAAGCAAAGTGATATTGATAAAATAAGAGTTGGAGAGATATTAGAGAATATAATAAATGATACAAAAGAATTTTCAAAATGGTATGGCGCTGGAATTTGTAGGTCATATTTTGGTGGCGTAGTGAGATTAGCAGGTACATTACTAGTTTTGGCATATTTGAATATTCCTATTGTTACAATAACGTTTTTGATATATTTATTAGGATTTTTGCTAACTCATATATTTAATAAAAATTCTATTAAATATACGAAGTTAAAAAGAGAAGCTAATGCTAAAATATTGAATTGGTCTAATGAACAAGTTCAAGGATATTCAACAATAAAGTCTTTAGAAGTTGAGGCTACTAGAGTAAGAGAGTTAAAAGAACTTATTTCTCAGTATGAAAAGGCTACAAATAGATTAGAAAAAAATATTAGAGTATATAGTTGTTTGTATGATTTTATAGTTTCTTTTGTTGGTGTAATAAATGTATTAATTGGTGCAATAAGTGTTGAACAAGGAATTATGGAATATAGTGCTATTATAATACTTGCAAGATACGTGTCATCACCAGAAGTGTATGCTAAGTGGGTAATACAAGGTTTTCAATATAGAAATATTGGAAAAATTGCTTATGAAAAAATTAATAGTATATTACAACTGGAGGAGGAAAATATTGATAATGGAATTGAGTTAAAACAAGTAGAATCAATAGAATTTAATAATGTGTGTTTTTCATATGATAATGAAAAACATGTGCTTAATAATATATCTTTTAAGGCTAGTAGAAATCAAAGTATTGCTCTAATTGGAAGAACTGGAAGTGGTAAGACTAGTTTGGTAAATTTAATTTGTAGATTTTATGAATTGAATGATGGAATTATTAAGATAAATGGAAGAAATTATAAAGAATACAGTATTAGAAGTTTAAGAAATAAAATAGGATATATAATGCAAAAAGTTGTGATTTTTGATGGTACTGTACTAGAAAATATAAATTATGCTAATAAAGATATTTCGAAAGAAAAAATAATCGAAATATGTAAGAAATTAAATTTGCATGATAAGATAATGAGTTTAAAAGATGGTTATGAAACGAAAATTACTAGTGATACAGATATTTTTTCAGCTGGTGAAAAACAATTATTGAATTTTATTAGAGTTAGACTTGAAAATCCAGAGATTATTATATTAGATGAGGCGACTGCATCTCTTTCATATAAGTCTGAAATGCTAGTTAGAAATGCAATAGAAGAAATAACTAGAGGAAAGATTAGTTTTATTATTGCTCATAGATTATCAACAATTAAAAATTGCGATAAAATATTACTAATGAAAAATGGAGAAATAATTGAATCTGGAAATCATGAGGAATTAATGAATAAAAAAGGTGAATATTTTGATTTAATTAGTGCTTAAAAGTAGGAGGAAATGTTAAAATGGAAGATGTTATTTTTGTAACACATAATAAAGGTAAAATTGAATCTGCTAAAAGACAATTAGAGGAAGTAAATTTTAAAATATTTGAATATGAGTTAGACGAGCCTAGAAGTGATGATATAAAATACATATCAGAGTATAAGGTTATGGAGGCATATAAATTAGTTAATAAACCTTGTATTTCTTTGGACTGTGGTTTTTGGATAGATGAGCTAAATGGATTTCCAAGAGCTTTTGTTAATTTTGCATTAGAGACAATTGGTATAGAGGGTATGCTAAAATTAATGGAGGGAAAAGAAAACAGAAAATGTAGATTTACTGAATGTTTATCATATTATGATGGAAAAGAGTTGCGTCAATTTATGGGGAGACATGATGGAGTTTTATCTGAAAGTGTTTTAGGAAATGATACAGATGAAAAATGGTCAGATTTATGGTATGTATTTAAGCCATGTGGATATGATAAAACTTTGGCTGAAATGACAAATGAAGAGAGAATAAATAGAAAGAAGTTTGAATCAGTAGATGCTATGAGAGAATTTGCTAAATGGTATAGAAATGAAAATTTAAGAAATTAGAGTAAATCTAATTTCTTTTTTTATGAAATAAATTTACATTTAAATGGAAAAATGATATAAATATTGTATTGAATAAGGGGGAAAAAATGAAATTTGATTTAATAAAAGTTGAAGAAAAAGATAAAAACGTAATATACAATTTAATGCAACTATACAAATATGAACTTAGCTTTTTTGAAGATGAAACTACAACATTTAAAATGTTAGATTCTGGTTTATATGAGCTTAAATATATTGAGAAATATTGGGAAGAAGAGAACAGACATCCATATATTTTGAAATGTGATAATGAAATTGCTGGTTTTGTTTTACAAAGATTTAATGAGGAAAATATGAATGAGATTGCAGAGTTTTTTGTTCTTAATAAGTATAGAAAATTAGGGGCTGGAACATTTATGGCAAATAGGATATTTGAATTATATAAAGGAAAATGGGAAGTCAGAACTTTGTTAAAGAATGAAAGAGCTCAAAATTTTTGGAGAAATACAATAAGAAAATTTTCAAATGATAATTTTACTGAAAAATATATTAGAAATAATTCAAGATTAGCTTTCTATTTTGAAAGTTAATTTTAATTATCATGTTTTAATAAAAAAGATTTAAAGAGGTAGTAATGTTAGTTAATAAATTGGATTTTGATGATATGCATGCAAGTGAGCGTAGACTCCCATCAGTAGTAGCATTATGGAGTATTATTGATAGATTTGGAGAACTAAAACCAATAAATTATTTTGTAGATGCTTATAATTATATATCTGTTAAACATGGGATTCCTATGGGTGGTTATGATATAAAAAAATTACCATATGATGATTTAAAATTACAATATGCTATTACAGGTGGAGTTAAATTTGAGCCAATGGGGCTTGGAGGACAATTAGAAAAAATTAAAGATGAAGCAGAAATCTGCTATTATTGTGGTGATATTCCTGTATGTCGTTATTGGAATCATAAGGATAGTGAAATTACTAAAATTGATGAAAATACTAATGAAGTATTAATAATGTTAGATACTTTAAGTGTTTTATAAGAACTACAAAATGCAATAGATGAATTTATACATATTATCGATTTAAGTTCTAATATTATAGAATTTAAAATTAAGATATTAGATAAAGAGAATTTAAGTTGTGAAATTTAATTTAGGAGGAAATAAAAATGGAATATGTGAAAAAGTTTCCCAAAGAAGCTAGTTTTGAACAAGGTAATTTTTTAAAAGGATATACATTAAGTAATGGCAGTTTAGGTCTTAAAATGGATTATTATGAATCCGCCATTTAATCCTAATACACATATTGATGTTAGAAAAAATGATTTATAGAAGAAAAAAATAATATAAAATTAGGAGAGTAATAGTTATGAAAATATTAATGGGAACAAAAAATCCAGGGAAAATACAAGGCGCAAAAGAAGCATTTGAGAAATACTTTCAAAATGTAGATATAGATGGAATTGGTGTAAATTCTGATGTTAGTAATCAACCAATAAATGAAGAGATGATTCAAGGTGCTAAAAATAGAGTTAAAAATTTAAAAAAATATGCAAAAGAAAATAAAATAGAAGCTGATTTTTATGTATCAAGTGAAGCTGGAATTACTGATTTATTAGGAGAATGGATTGGTTTTAATGCTGCTGTTATTGAAGACAAAAATGGTTTTCAAAGTGTTGGAATAAGTCAAGGTTTCCCAATTCCAGATAAATATATAGACGAAATAAAAAGTACAGAACTTGGAAAAGTTATGGATAAAATATTTAGTGGACAAGAATTAAATAAAGGAAAAGGTGGTATAAGTTTTTTAACTAGAAATGAAGTATCAAGAATTGACTTAACAAGAAATGCGTTTGTTATGGCATTAACAAAATATATTAATGGGGATATATGGAGATAGATTAAAAAAAAGAGGTAGCATATGAGTAGAAGAATAACTTTAATCAGCTTTATAAATCAAAATGAAATGAGTAAAGTTGATAATTTATTGATTAATATGGATGAAAAAATGTGTAAAGTGCCATATGGAATTAATGATGAAAATAGGGATAAAATAGATAACTTACCTTATCATTTTACTATTTTTGCTACTAATAAAGAAAATCAAAACAAAATATTAGAGATGGCTCAAAAAATAAATATTGAAAAAATACAAGTTAAAGTAAATGATATTAGAGTTATGAATGGAAGCCATGATAGCTATTGTTTATATTTATCAATAGAAGAAAATGATAAACTTAAGGATTTACAAAGAATATTTTTTAATGAATTTCCAAAAGAAAATTATAATCCAGATAATTTTACTTTTCATATGACAATACATATTGATAAAAACTATGACAATATTTTAAAAATTCAGGATAAATTAAAATCAAAATTTAAACCATTTCTTTTGGAATTTGATACGTTGGCATTGTTCGATTATCCAGGAGAAATGGTAGAAAAAATATCAATGAAATAAACAAAATGGAGTGATAAAAAATGGTACGAATAGGTAATAAGATAGATGGTGTTAAGTATACTAAAAGATTTGCTTCATATGTAATAATAGAAAGAAAAGAAGATAAAAAAGTAGCAATAGCCACAGATGGAACTTATTTTCTTTTAGGTGGGGGCATTGAAAATGATGAAACAGAAATTGAAGCTTTAAGAAGAGAAGTAATAGAAGAGTCTGGGTATAGTATAAAAAATATTGAATATTTTGATAAGGTTACTGCATGGGCTGATGGAGTAAAAAGAGGACCTTTAGATGTAACAGCAACTGCATATATTGCACAATTTGATGAAAAGGTAACAGAGCCAATTGAAGAAACTCATAAAGTTTTGTGGGTAAATCCAAAAGAATATGTAGATAAACTTTTTCATGAATATCAAAGATATATATTAGAAGAATACATGAAAAGGAGATAAAAGTGGAAAGTCAAATATCTATCGAACAAATTAAAAGATTTAGAGAAATTTATAATGAAAATAAAACCAATAAGATAATAGAAAATGCAATAACTAAAAATGGACTAGAAAATGCTTGTATTAATAGAGATATTATAATTGAAAATCAACCTATTTTTAATATTGAATTACCAGAAAGTAAAAGATATGATCAAGAAAATAGTTGGAAGTGTTGGATATATGGTGGTCTAAATGTAATAAAACATGATATTGCTAAAAATTTAGATATAAATGTAATTGATTTAGAGTTATCTAGTAATCATATAGCTTTTTTTGATAAATTAGAAAAATCTAATAATACATATGAAAATATTATAAATTGTGAAAATATTGATTTTGACTATATTAATAATGAAGAGATTGTTAAATATTGTGTTTCAGAGGGTGGATATTGGGAATGGTTTGTTTCTATTGTAAATAAATATGGAATTGTTCCTGATGTTTATAATCCGAATGCAGTTGAAAGTACTAACTATGAAAAGATAGAGTACTTATATACTGAAAAAGTAAAAAAAGATGTTTTAAAATTGATAGCTTTAAGAAAACAGGGAAAAGATTTAGATTTTCTGAGAGAAACTAAAAATAAATTTTTAGAAGAAAATTATATTTTATTATGTAAAATACTAGGAGAGCCAATAACAGAGTTTGATTATGAATATAAAGATAAAAATGGTAATTATAAGAGATATGAAAAATTAACTTCAATAGAATTCAAAAATCGATTTTTGAATTTAAACTTAGATGATTTTGTTACAATAGGAAATATGCCTATGTATAACAAGGAATATTATAAAATATATAAAAAGAAATATTTAGAAAATGTATATCAAAATTCTAGTGTTAAATATTTAAATTTACCAATTGAAGAATTAAAGAAATTAACTATAAAGCAATTAAAAGATGGAATTCCAGTATATATGGGTGCACATATTTTTAAATTTAGAGATAATAAGTCAGGTGTATTAGATACTAGATTATATAATTATGAAGATACATTAAATTTTAATAAATTGTCTAAAGAGGAAGCACTAAATTTATATGATATTAGACTGCATCATATTATGAATTTTACTGGTGTTAATTTAGTAAATGATTTACCTCAAAGATGGAAAGTAGAGGATAGTTATGGAGATAAAGAAAAAGTAAATGGATATTATATAATGAATGATAACTTTTTCAATGAGTTTGTGTTATGCATAGTTATAGATAGAAAATATTTATCAAATCAGCAATTACTACTATTAAATCAAGAACCAATTTATGTTGATGTAAAAGACCCTTTTTAAAAAGAAATGGAGAATAAAAATGGATGAAGTAAAATTAGTAAAAGAAAATAATGATTATTTTAGAGAATGGATTATAGAAGAATGGAAACATCATAATACTGTTGATTCAATATATCAATTAAGAATTATAAAACCAGAAGAGTTAACCTTTGAAGAAAATGAAGTGTACTATAAAATTATGTTTAATAATGAAATGGTTGGTTTTATTGGAATTAAGGAACGAGAAAAAGAAATATATTTGTATAGATTTTTTATAGATGAAAAGTTTAGAAATAAAGGAATAGGAACAATTGCTTTAAACAA
>CANCZH010000018.1 GCA_947382445.1 uncultured Clostridium sp.
TTAGTGCTTAAAAGTATTGAAATCTAAGGAAAACCCCAATAGAAAAAACTCATACAATGTTTGGCACGTGATTGCAAAGTATACATAATTGTGCTAAAATATATACATGTACTTTTTTAGTATATAATGATACTACAAACAAGCCCATTGAATAATTTTAAGGAGGTATGTTATGGGTATTTTCAGCAAAATTAATTTTTTAAATCGGAAGTTCAAAAAGCATGCTTCAGAATGGCTAAAATTACGGCATTGGAATTTGTCAGACTTGGCCAGATTCTTAGAGGAAAAAGGAATACAGACACCAGTAAATGTATATTCTTATAATTCTCTTGGACAAATGAGGCTTAAGGCAGGCAACGAAAGGTGGTATACTTTGAGGTTTGCAACATCACCAGATGGGTATGGTGAGATATACTTGACAAAAGGTGTTACCACCTGTAAGTATGCCATGGGATATGCACCAATCACATACGAAAGCGGAATAATCAAAAGAATAGCCCAAAACCAATACATAGAGGCGTGGTACGGAGACAGTAGTGTTAGTGTATATGAATTTTACTGTGATGAAAAAAAGGTACTTCATCTTAGACTGCAAAACCCATCAAAGGCTACTCAGAAAGCAGAAGAAGTGATACTGTGGCTAGAAACAACATTCGATCCATTCAAAAGCTATTCGGCAGATAAAATTCTGGAAGATATACTGGATTATGCGGAAATTGATGAAGATCAGGAGCTTGAAATAGAATATAATCCTATTAAAGCTCCAGAAGGGAAAATTTTCACTAAATTGTGCAGAGTAGCAGGAGAAGTAACCGAATACGAAGCGATAGAAGGGGAGAAGTGGTATTCATACCAGAAAGGTGTTTACAAGTATACATATCCAAAAGCAGCATGGGAGTTTGACTTGAAAAAGAATATATATCGGAAAGAAGCTGAAGTGGAAAATATAATGGAATACATAAAAGAAATGTTTCCGGATTTTCCTATTTAGAAACTTAGCTGAAAAAAGTATTAGTGGCAATATGTATTGCAAGACAAATGGTCAAGGATAAAACCTTGGCCATTTGCAATTTATATAAATAAAACTATTGACAATAGTCTTATTTCAGACTACAATAAGTCTTGTCGAATTTTGGAGAGTATGTATTGAGAAAAGAAGTAAATGAAAGGGAATTAGATAAAGTAATAAACTTCTTTCAAGTTCAATTATCTTACTTAAAAGAAGAAATAAAATAATATAGTAGTCATCGGAGGACTTGTAATCCAAATTACAAAGTCGAAAAAGATGCTGAGTGGGCTCAGTTATTAAAAAAATAATTGAGTCTGTTTTTATGCTAAAAGGAGAAAGAAAGTTAAAAATGAAAATACAATTATCAGAACATTTTACATACAAAAAATTAATAAAATTTACAATACCAACAATAATAATGATGATATTTACATCAATATATGGTGTAGTAGATGGAATATTTGTATCAAACTATGTTGGTTCAGATGCATTTGCAGCAGTAAATCTAATTATGCCAGCAATAATGATATTAGGTACAATAGGATTTATGATAGGAACAGGAGGAAGTGCACTAGTTTCAAAAACAATAGGTGAAGGAGAAAATGAAAAAGCAAATAAATACTTTTCAATGCTAATATATTTATTAATAATTGTAGGGGTAGTATTAACAACAATAGGGATATTTTTAATAAAACCTATATCAAAACTATTAGGTTCAGATCAAAATATGCTTGAGTATTGTGTTACATATGGAAGAACATTACTTATATTTTTAGTTCCATTTGGATTACAAAACTGCTTTCAGAGTTTTCTAGTTGTGGCAGAAAAACCTACATTTGGTTTAATAATTTCAATTGTTACAGGTGTTACAAATATGATATTAGACTTTATATTTATGTATGTATTAAAAATGGGAGTATTGGGAGCTGCTTTAGCAACAGGAATTAGTCAATTAGTAGGAGGAATAATTCCATTAATATATTTTATAAGAGAAAATAATAGTCCATTAAGATTAGTAAAAACAAAATTTGAATTAAAACCAATAATACAAACATGTGTAAATGGTTCATCAGAAATGTTAACAAACCTTTCAATGTCATTAGTTAACATGTTATACAATATGCAACTTATGAAATATGCAGGAGCAGATGGAATAGTAGCATATGGAATTATAATGTATGTAGGATTTATATTCTCAGGTACATACTTAGGATATGGGGTAGGAACAGCACCAATAATTGGATACCATTATGGAGCAGAAAATACAGATGAATTGAAAAACTTATTAAAAAAGAGTTTAAAATTAATTGCAATTACATCTTTAGTTATGACTGGATTAGCAGAAATTTTATCAAAATTACTTGCTTCAATATTTGTAAGTTATGATGCAGGGCTACTTGAAATGACAACAAATGCAATAAGATTATTTGCTATTTCATATATATTTAGCGGATTTAATATTTTCAGTTCATCATTCTTCACAGCACTAAATAATGGAGTAGTCTCAGCAGCAATATCATTTTTAAGAACATTACTATTCCAAATAGCAATGATATTTATATTACCAGCAATATTAGGAATTAATGGAATTTGGCTAGCAGTAGTAGTAGCTGAAATATTAGCATTAATCGTAAGTATTACATTCTTAATGTTAAACAGAAAAAAATATCAATACGCCTAGACTTTTATAAATTTATATGCTACAATATAAAACATATTAAAATACTAAGAAAAAGAGGAGTACATTTATATAATCTATCACAGAGAATAGAAGTAATTTGCTGAGAGCTTCTAATAGAAAAATAAATGGAATGTAGCTTTTGAGTTGATATAATGAGAAATATAAAATAGTTATATCCGTGTAAGATACGTTAAAATCTATTGAGAACCAATTAAGGTGGTACCACGAAGAAACATCGTCCTTATGTTATATTTTATAACATAAGGATTTTTTGTTATTAGGAGGAAAAATGTTAGAAATTAAAACAAAATCAGATGGAGCAGAATTAATAAGTATAAAAAAAGATGGACAAGAAAAGTTACATGATGGAAAAGAATATTGGAATAGGCAAGCACCAATACTATTTCCAATAGTAGGAAAATTAAAAGATGGAAAAACAATAATAGAAAATAAAGAATATGAAATGGGGCAACATGGATTTGCAAGAGATATGAAATTTGAATTAGTAAAAAAAGAAGAAAATTCAGTAGAATATAAATTAAAAGAAAATGAAGAAACATTGAAAAAATATCCATACAAATTCTTGTTAACAATAAAATATCAAGTAAAAAATGACACATTAATTGTTTCATATGAAGTAGAAAATAAAGATAATAAAAACATATTCTTCGGAATAGGTGCACACCCAGCATTTAAATGCGATTACTCAAGCGAAAAATATTACTTAGAATTTGAAAAACAGGAAGATGAAGTAGGGATATTGGAACTAGAAGATGGAATAATTGCAAAAGCAAGATTAAAAGAAGAAATAATAAAAGACAATAAAATATATCTTAAAAAAGATAGTTTTGAAAAAGATGCAATAATAATGCAAAATTTAAAATCAAGTAAAATAACATTAAAAGAAATAGAAAATGAAAAAGAGATTTTAGAATTTGACTTTACAGGATTCCCATACCTAGCAATTTGGTCAAAAAAAGGAGCACCATTCGTCTGTATCGAACCATGGTATAATACAGCAGATTATAAAGACTCAAGTGGAATATTTGAAGAAAAGAAAAAAATAATTGGATTAAATCCAAAAGAAAAATTTAAATGTAAATATAAAATAAAATTTTTTTAGAAAGGACAATAAAGAATGGAACACAAATTAAATGACAAATTAAACCCAAAAGATTTTGAAGAGAAGATCTATCAAAATTGGGAAAAAAAAGGATATTTTAAACCATCAAACAATAAAAAAGGTAAGACATATTGCATAATGATGCCACCTCCAAATGTAACAGGAAAACTACATATGGGACACGCATTAGATGACACAATTCAAGATATATTAATAAGATTTAAAAGAATGCAAGGATATAAAACATTATGGCTACCAGGTTCAGACCACGCAGCAATATCAACAGAAATGAAAGTAGTTCAAAAATTAAATGCACAAGGAATATCAAAACAAGACTTAGGAAGAGAAAAATTCTTAGATGAAGCATGGGCATGGACAAAAGAATATGGAGGAATAATCCAAAAACAACAACGTAAATTAGGTTGTTCATGTGACTGGGAAAGAAACAGATTTACACTAGATGAAGGAATGTCAGACGCTGTATTAGAACAATTTATAAGATTATATGAAAAAGGGTTAATCTATAAAGGAAAAAGAATGGTTAACTGGTGTACAAGCTGTAACACATCAATATCTGATGCAGAAGTAGAATACAAAGAAGAACCATCACATCTATGGCACATCAGATACAAAATTACAGGAACTGAAAACGAATACATTGAAGTTGCAACAACAAGACCAGAAACAATGTTAGGAGATACAGCAGTAGCAGTACATCCAGGTGATGAAAGATATAAACATTTAGTAGGAAAAACATGTATATTACCAATAATGAATAAAGAAATTCCAATAATAGCAGACGAATTTGTTGAAAAAGAATTTGGAACAGGATGTGTTAAAATTACACCAGCACATGATATGAATGACTACCAAGCAGGATTAAGACACAATTTAGAAATAATAGAAGTATTTGATGAAAACTTCAAAATGGGAAATTTAGTACCAGAATACAAAGGAATGGAATTACTAGAAGCAAGAAAAAAAATAGTAGAAAAACTAGAAGAAATAGGAGCACTAGTAAAAGTAGAAAACTACACACACAATGTTGCAAAATGTGAAAGATGCAAAAATACAATAGAACCAAAAATATCAGAGCAATGGTTTGTAAATATGAAAGATTTAGCAAAACGTGCAGCAGATAGTGTTAGAAATGGTGAAACAAGATTTGTACCACAAAGATATGAAAAACAATATTTTAACTGGTTAGACAATATTCAAGACTGGTGTATATCACGTCAATTATGGTGGGGACACAGAATACCAGCATATTATTGTGAAGAATGTGGAAACATAGAAGTTGCAAAACAAGCTCCTGAGAAATGTACAAAATGTGGAAGTACAAAATTACATCAAGATGAAGACACTTTGGATACATGGTTTAGCTCTGCATTATGGCCATTCTCAACATTAGGTTGGCCAAATACAGAAACAGAAGATTATAAAGAATTTTATCCAACACAAACACTAGTAACAGGATTCGATATTATAACATTCTGGATTTCAAGAATGATGACACAAGGCTTAGAATTAACAGATAAAGTTCCATTTAAAGATGTTTTAGTACACGGAATAGTACGTGACAATCAAGGAAGAAAAATGTCTAAAACATTAGGAAATGGAGTAGATCCAATAGATGTAATAAATGAATATGGAGCAGATGCACTAAGATTCTCAGTAATTTCAGGAACAACAATGGGAAATGACGTAAGATACATGCCAGAAAAATTAGAGCAAGCATCAAACTTTGCAAATAAAATCTGGAATGCTGCAAAATTTATAACAATGAATTTAGTAGAAGATGAAAAAATAATTGAATTTAAGGAAAAAAATTATGATATTAAAACACATACATACAAAAAAGGAAGTCTAAAGGTAGAAGATGAGTGGATAATAGCAAAACTAAACACACTTATAGAAGAAGTAACAAACAACATAGAATCATACGACTTAGGGATAGCACTAGACAAAATATACAACTTCCTATGGAATGAATTTTGTGATTGGTATATAGAAATGGCAAAAACAAGATTATACAGTGAAAATGAAGAAGAGAAAATACAAATATGCTATGTATTAGACTATGTATTTGGAGTGAGCCTAAAATTACTACATCCATTTATGCCATTTGTAACAACAGAAATATACTCAAAGTTAGTACACTATAATGAACAAGACATAATGATATCAAATTGGCCAAAATCACACAGAGAAACACAAAATTTTGAAAAATCAGAAAAATTTATAGAAAATATAAAACAAATAATAGTTGAAATACGTAACATAAGAGCAAACATGAAAGTACATCCATCAAGAAAAGCAAACCTAATTTTTGTAACAACAGAATACAAACAAGAAATTGAACAATCACAAGAATACTTAGAGAAACTAGGATTTGCAAGTAAAATAGAAATACAAGAAAATAATGAAAATATAACAAAAAATGCAGTAGCAATAATTTCAAAGAATATGGAAGTACATATCCCATTTGAAGAACTAGTTGATATTGAAGAAGAAAAGAAACGTCTTAAAGAAGAAAAGAAAAAATTAGAATCAGAAGTAGCAAGAGGAGAAAAAATGCTATCAAATCCAGGTTTTGTAAGCAAAGCACCAGAAAAGAAGATAAATGAAGAAAAAGAAAAATTAGCAAACTACAAAGAATTACTAGAAAATGTAACTCAAAAATTAGAGAAAATGAAATAAAAAGGAATTAGCCGGGCAACTGCCCGGCTTTCCTGCTTTTTTATGAAATTATAAAAGTTGTGCATTTCCAGAAAATTCTAAATTCTTGGAATCAATAAATTAATTTACTTAACTTACTTCTTTGTGTAAAAGCTAATACCATTCTTTTACCACACGAAACTGCTCCATCATTGTGTCTTTTTCCATAATCACATTTCTTTTCTCAACATTATAATAAATAATTCTACATGAAATATATAAATTAGGAGGTTGTCGAAAAAGGTCTAAAACTTCCCAAAATTCGCCAGAGGATAAATGAATAAAAAATAGAATATAAGAAATATAAATTTCTAAAGGAGGAGTATATGAAAATAGATTTTAATGAAAAGGACAAGCTCTTAAATTTAGAGATAGACGAAGAAATAGACCATCACAGAGCTGAAAATTTAAGGAGGGTAGCCGATTATGAAATTCAAAGACGTAATCCTAAAAGAGTTGTACTTGATTTTAATAATGTTTTTTTTATGGATAGTGCCGGTATCGGAATGGTAATAGGAAGATATAAAACAGCATCAATGATTGGAGCAAAATTGGAAATGAAAAACGTAAAAAAGAATATAAAAAAAATATTTGAAATGACAGGCGTATTAAAAATAATTCCAATCATAGAGGAGGAAGAAAACTATGAAAAAACAATATGACAATGAAATGAAAATTGAAATTGTAAGTAAATCTTGTAATGAATCATTTGCAAGAATAGCAGTAGCAGCTTTTGCTTCACAGCTAGACCCAACAATAGAGGAAATCTCAGACATAAAAACAGCAGTATCTGAAATAGTAACAAATTCAATAATACATGCATATGAAACAAGTGATGAAATAATAAAAATACATTGCATGATAATAGATAATAGTATAACAATAGAAATTTCAGATACAGGAAAAGGAATTGAAGACATAGAACAAGCAAGAAAACCACTATACACATCAAAAGCAGAACTTGAAAGATCTGGAATGGGATTTACAATTGTAGAAAGTTTTATGGACGAGCTTAAAGTAGAATCAATTTTAGGATTAGGAACAAAAATAACAATGAAAAAAATAATAAGAAAAGAGGAGAATCCATTAGAAAGTTAGGAGATGGAAATTTTGTATGAAACTACAATAGAAGAAATCTTGGAAGCACAAAATGGAAACACTGAAAAATTAAATGATATTGTAGAAAGAAATGCAAGATTAATATGGAGCATAGTAAAAAGATTTCAAAACAGAAAATATGAAGCAGAAGACCTGTTTCAAATAGGAGCCATAGGGCTAATAAAGTCAATAAAAAAATTTGATAAACAATATGATGTAAAACTGTCAACATTTGCTGTTCCATACATATTAGGAGAAATAAAAAGATTTTTAAGAGATGATGGAATAGTAAAAGTAAGTAGAAGCCTAAAAGAATTGAATTACAAAATAGAAGTATTAAAAAGAGAATATGAAAAACAAGGAAAAGAATTAAGCATAGAAAAAATAGAAAAAGAACTAAAAGAAAGTAAAGAAAATATTTTACTTGCGATGGAATTAGATAATCGGAGTAAAATCAATGGATGAAGAAATTGGAGATGATAATAAAGAAAATAATTTATATAATCAAATAAAAACAGAAAGTCATGAAGAAGATACAATTAAAAAAATAATATTAAAAGAAGAATTAGAAAGACTAAATTCAAAGGAAAGAAATATAATAATTTTAAGATACTTTTACAATAAATCACAAAAAGAAGTAGCTGCAAACTATGGTATAAGTCAAGTACAGGTGTCAAGAATAGAAAAGAAAATATTACTAAAAATGAGGGAAAACATAAAGGAGAAAATTTGAGAGAGTTAAGAGATTTTCAGATAAAAAATTATTCTATATTTTTATTTCTAATAATTGTAGTCTCTTTTTTTGTATTGCCACTAGGATTTACAAAAAAATTTATTATAGAAAACGAAGTAGAGAATGTAGAAATACAAATAAAAGATCCAGAGCCCGAAATTGATTATGGAGTAAAATACAAAACTATTAATCTTTTACATAAAGATACAGGTGAAGTAGAAAATATAGAATTAGAAGAATATTTAGTAAATGTTGTATCTGGAGAAATGCCAGTAGATTATGAAATGGAAGCTTTAAAAGCCCAAGCCACAGTTGCAAGAACATATACATTATATCAAATAGAAAATAGTAAAAAACATGAAAATGCAGATATGTGTGATAGTTCAAATTGTTGTCAAGCATGGATATCTAAAGAAAAAAGATATGCAGCATGGAAAGAAAATCAAGATGAAAAATGGGCAAAAATAAGAGAGGCAGTATATTCAACAGCAGGAGATATAATTACATATCAAGGAAAACCAATAGATGCATTTTTTCATTCAAATAGTGGAGGAACAACTGAAATACCAATAAATGTATGGGGAGGAAGTGATTTTCCATATTTACAAGTAGTAGAAACAAGTGGAGAAGATGAATACAGCCAATATTATTCTGAAAAAGAATACACAGAGCAAGAAATAGAAGCCAAAATGAAAGAAAGCTATAATGATTTTCAAATAAATTGGGATGAAGAAAATGCTATTTCAATTTTAGAATACACAGAAAGTTCTAGAATAAGAACTTTGAAAGTTGGAAATAAAAATATCTCAGGAGTAGAAGCAAGAAAAATTTTTGAACTAAAATCATCAAATTTTACAATTGAAAGAGTAGAAAATAAAATAAAATTTAATGTAATTGGATATGGTCATGGTGTTGGAATGAGCCAAACTGGAAGCAATACATTAGCTAAACAAGGTAAAAATTATAAAGAGATAATTCAGCACTTTTATAAAGACATAGAAATTAAAAATGTAAAATGAACACCAGTATATTTTTCTAAAAAATGTTAATACTTGTAATAAAGAAAATATATAGGAGGGAATTATGAGTAGAGGAAAAAGATATGAAAAACTACCCTTTGAGAATAAGAAAAAAGTTCTTTATATAGTGGGAATAGGAGTATTACTAGCCTTAATAGCATTAATTTTTACACTTTCAATTTATCAAGCAAAACAAGATGCAGATAGTAGAATTGCAGAAATGGGAGAAATTAATTCATCTGATGCAACAATAGTAAGTACAACTGAGGACAAAAGTATAAATGAGGTTAAAAATGAAACAGAAGAAAATAAAATTGCAATAAATACATCAAATCAAACAGTAAACCAAGTTATAAATCAGACACCAGTAGAGCCAGTAGAACAAAAGGTTGAAGAACCAAAAAAAGTTGAACTACATTTTATAGTTCCAGTAGAAGGAGAAATAGCAAAAGATTTTTCAGATTCTAGTTTAGTATATTCAGAGACATTACAAGAATGGACTGTTCATTTAGGAATTGATATACAAGCAGAAAAGGGAAGTGCTGTTCTAGCTTCAGAAGCAGGAACAATTGAATCAATAAAAAATGATCCAAGATATGGAACTACTGTTACAATAGTTCATGAAAATGGATATAAAACAATATATTCTAATTTATTATCAGCAGAATTTGTTTCAGAAGGACAAGCCGTTGATAAAGGTCAAACGATAGGTTCTGTTGGAGATAATGCAGCATTTGAAATTGCAGATAACGCTCATTTACATTTTGAAATGAAAAAAGATGGGGAAACAGTTAATCCATCTAATTATTGGGAAAAGTAATAGAGAAAAAGAATATATAGGAAATTTTATAAAAAGAATCAGAATATAGTTTTAGTATTCCTTGCCTGGGCGCATTTGTCGGCGTGGGGCGTGTTTGTCAAAATCTCGATAAAGACGTATTCGCCAAATGCCTGCCCAAACTGCGCGTCATTACTAAAACTATATTCTGATTCTTTTTGTTATATATACTACTAAATTTCCTATATATTCTTTTTTTCTAAAAATCTTGTGAAAATAAATAAATAAACTGCACCAAATACAAATCCTGCAAGAACATCAGTAGCATAATGTACGCCTAAATAAATTCTACTAAGACCAACAGAAAAAATAATCAAAGATAAAACAGAAGTAAGTAAATTACGAAGCCATTTTTTCTTAACAAATTTTGCTATATAATAAATAAGTAAACCATAAAAAATCATAGACATCATTGAATGACCACTCGGAAAACTATAAGTTGATTCAACTGTAAAAGGCATTGTAGCAGTCGGTCTAGGACGACGAACAATTAATTTTATAACACTACTTATAATAACACCAATTAAATTGGCAACTAAAAAAATTTTAAAATACTTTTTATCTTTAACTAAAAGTGCCACTGAAAGAATTGCAGTAACAAGTACTAAAGTAGAACCAAGGGTTGTAATAAATTTCATTAATACAGTCATAGCATTACTCGGAACAAAAATAGACATTACAAATTGATAAACCGGTAAATCAAATAAAACCATTTTTTAAACTCCTTTACAGCAACCAATTATAATATAATAAAAACTAAAAATCAATGTTGATTTTTGTCGGAAAACATGTTAGGATATGTTCAACTTGTAAACATAAAGTTTGGTGGAGGTGTTCGTATGATAATTGAATTACCTAAAAATTTTTACAAAACATGTGGGGACAGGGGATTTGCACAAGTACGGGATGGAACTTTAGAGATTCATGGAGACTTTTCATTTAACTATGAAAAACTCATGATAGAGCTAACATATGAGATGAAAGGTCGAACCAAATGCTATTATTGTGGTAAAGAAATAGCTCCAGAAAAAGTAACAATTGACCATCTTTTTCCAAGAGATTTTGGTGGAATAACAATTCCTAACAATCTGGAGCCAGCATGTGAAGAATGCAATGAAAAAAAGTCTAATCTTAATTATGCAGAGTTCCAAATATGGAAAGGTTTGGAAGAAGCAAGCTCACAGAAGATCTTTTACAAAGAAACTATTAAGCGGAAAAGGAAAAAAAAATGTGACACAAACAACTTGTATGGATTTGACTTACCAAAAGGATGGGTAACATATGTTCCTTTAGAAGTGATTAAAAAAGTGACGTCAATAGATACTAGAGGAAGTAAGCAATATAACAAAATGATAAATTTTTATGATTTGTATAAAAAGCTTCCAAGAGTAGCTATTATTTCAGCCAATAACATTTTGTTAATTGGAGAAACCGTGTATGCAGTAGCAAAAAAGCGCGAATTAGACAAAGTGCCCGCAATTATTCTTGAAAATGTAATGTGGTTCAAGAAATGAAGTAGAGTAGAAAAAAAGGTTCTAGACTGCTAGAACCTTTTTAGTATTATAGTAAAATTATTAAAATATCTAAAACAGAAACAATATTAATGTCTACTTCTGTTTTATATTTTTTAAATATTATGTAGATTATTATATAGTTAAATAAGTCATTTTGCTATACTTTTAAAAAATAATAACTGATAATAAAAATAGATTAGTTATTACAATTTAGGAGGTACAAATGAAGAAAAAAACTATATTATTTATATTTTCAATATTAGTTATTTTACTAGGAATTTTGATATTTTCAAGGAAGATAGATTTTATTAAAAGTATAGAAAATATTAAAAGTAAAAAAATAGAAGAAAAAGGAGTTACTAAAATTGATGTTACTGATTTGGAGGATAATGGAAATCTAGATCATGAACATGTTTTTAAAACAATGTTTGATAAGAATAAACATTGGGAGGAGTGTACTATTTGCCATACAAGAAATAGTGAATGGGATCATAGTTATATAGATAATGGATGGATATTTGGAAATTCATGTAAAGAAGCAAATGTACATAAATATAATTGCAATTGTGGGTATGGTTATACTACACAAGTTGGAAAACCATCACATAATATGACATCAGCTAATTTTGTAGAAGGAGGAGGACAAGTTTTGAATTTCTGTCGAAATAGCGGATGTGAATATAGTGTTAGGGTTCATTATTGTCGTTTAAGTAATGGATCAAATATTACTTGTAATAATATGGGAAGATGTATGCTTTGCGGTTTTTATTATAGAGCATCTAACATGCAACATGTAGGAAGAGTTAATTCTAATTCTAATGAAACTATTATTAAATGTACAACATGCAATATAGAATTGGGAAAGGTAGATTATTTACGTAAGATTAAAAATTCGAATGCAGAGTATATTTTTGAGGGAAGAATAAATTTAACAAATGGAAATTATTATAGCCGTTTGAGCGAAAATGATTATCTTGCAGGAAATCATACTATTTCAAAAATTTCGACTTCGAATAATAGTACATCAATTATATTTAGTAGAAAAATTAACTATAATGATTATATAGAGGATGGTGGATTTTTCGAAATGAATATTATAGGAAGTATGAATGGTCAAGGAACTATTATTGTGGCAAACGCAAATATAGGATATGTAGATGATATAGCTCCAATTATAAATAGTATTACAATGAAAGAAAGTGAAGAATTAACTGAGTGGAGTAGAACTAAGCCAATCGTTATTTCTGGCACTGAGAATTATTGTAAATCTGTGAGTGTTAAGATAGCTGATGAGAATAAAGATATTATTTTTGAAGGAAATGCAGGTGTAAATAATCCTACTGATAGTAATTATTCAATATCATGTATTCCAGAACTTGAAGTAGACACAAATGGAAAAACTTATAAGGCTATTGTAACAGATGCTTGTGGAAATAGTATAGAAAAAGAATTTAGAATAGCCAAAATTGATGCAATTCCACCAACAGCAACATCTGGTAACGATATAACAGGAGAGTGGTCTAAATCAAGAGGATTTACATTTAAAGCAACAGATGGAGGCATTGGAGAAGTTTCAATAGCATTTAATGATGTTAAAGATTTAGATTTAGCAAGATTTAATGAAGTAGAGTATAGTAGGGATTATGAATTTTATGGAGATGTATATAGTCCAAAGCAATTATCAGTATTGTATAGAGATAAGTTAGGAAATACATCTATTCAAAAAGTTACTATTGATAAATTAGATAATACAGCTCCAACTATTACAAATACTAGTATTCACAATAATGTGATGAGTATTGTAGCAAATGACGTTCACGAGAAGTTGGGAGAAGGTTCAGGAGTAGTTAAATATAGATATATAACAAGTGACAAAAAGTTAGATAATCCAGATGTTTCAACTGGAAAAGAGATAAATAAAAATGAAAAAATGGTTATAGATGAAATTTATAATGTGAAATATATATATATTGAAGCAGAGGATTTAGTAGGAAATGTAAGTGAAGTATATGAGTTTAAGATTCCAGAATTAGTATTAACAAGTAGAGTAGATACTAGTTTGGCAGATGGAAAAGGAGGGGTAATTTTAGATTGGTCTACTTATGATACAGCTGATAAATATTTTGTAATATATAGGAAAGAAGAAAATGCGACTGAATGGGAGAATATTGTGAGTTTAGAAGAAAGACTTACAGGAAGCAGTTATACAGATATTTTAGCAAATGATAAGAATAAACCTAATGTTTCTAATATTAATATAAGTGGAGATGCTGAAAATAATAATATAAAAATAAATGCAACATCTAGTGATAATGGTAATAAATATTCATATTATATTGAGGCATATGATGATAATAAAAACTTATTGCAAACTTCGATAAAGCAAAAAATCAAGTAGGAATTCCTATTTGATTTTTTATAGTATATTAGTAAAGTTTTGAAATTGCTCTGCAATTTTCACAGAAGAATAAATAAGTAGAATTTAAAATGTTTAAAACAGAGACAATATTATTAATGGCTGTTTTTGTTTTGCTATATTTATTGTATTACGAAAAATAAACTGATATAATCTAAAAAATAATTATGAAGTAATAGATAGAATAGAAAAAAATATAGTTATTTGTGAAAATTAAAAGAATAGAAGAATTGAAAGGATAAATAAATGGCTACAAATTGGACTAAAGAGCAAAGCTTAGCAATAACTGAAAAAGGTAGTAATATACTAGTTGCAGCAGCAGCTCGGTAGTGGAAAAACAACAGTACTTGTTGAAAGAATTATAAGAAAAATAATAAATGAAAATATAGACATAGACAAAATACTAATAGTAACATTTACAAATGCAGCAGCATCAGAAATGAGAGAAAGAATACTAAATGCACTATACAAAGAAATAGATAAAGACCCACTAAATGCACGTTTAAGAAAACAAATAGTATTATTAAATAGAGCAAGCATATGTACAATAGATTCTTTTTGTCTAGACGTAATAAGAAACAATTTTTTTGAAATTGGAATTTCGTCAAATTTTAGAATTGCAGACAATACAGAACTAGAATTACTAAAACAAGAAGCTTTAGAAGATACATTTGAAGAACTATATGTTTCAAATGATGAAAAATTTTACAAACTAGTAGATTTATATACTGGCTATAAAGATGATGAAGATTTAAAAAATATAATATTAAAAATATACGAATACATACAAAGTAGCCCATTTCCAGAAGAATGGCTAGAAGAAAAAGTTCAATTATTTAGAACAGATAATATAACAGATTTTGCAGAAACTATATGGGGAAAAATTTTATTAAAAAACTTCAAAGAAGAAATTTTAAATGCAGTAAATATATTAAAAGATGCAAAAAGAAAATTAGCAAAATTTGAAGAACTATCAAAATTCGAATTAGTAATATCAGATGATATCTATAATTTGCAAGATTTAATAGAATCACAAGAATCGTGGGATTTGTTATATGAAAAATCATTAAATTTGAAATTTAAAACATGGCCAATAGACAAAAAAGTAGTATTAGAAGTAAAAGAAGAAGTAAAGCTAATTCGTGATAATATAAAAAAGAGAATAAGCGAAGCAATCAAAAAAACATTTTTATATAATACAGAAGAAGCAATTCAAGATATGAACGAAATGTACCCAATATTAGAAAATATCAAATATGTAGTACTAAAATTTACAGAAAAATTTAATGAAAAAAAATCTATAAAAAATGTGATGGACTTTGCAGATATAGAACATTATGCATTAAAAATACTTCTTCAAAAAGATGAAAACGGAAAATATATACAAACAGAAGTAGCCAAAAGATATAAAGAAAAATTCACAGAAATAGCAATTGATGAATACCAAGACAGCAACTTAGTTCAAGAATATATACTAACATCAATATCAAATGAAAAAAATATATTCATGGTAGGAGACGTAAAACAAAGTATTTATAGATTTAGACAAGCAAGACCAGAGCTATTTTTAGAAAAATATGAAAAATATGGTTTAGAAAAAAATGAATATGGACAAAAAATTCAATTATTTAAAAACTTCAGAAGTAGAGAAAACATATTAAATGTAACAAACCTAATTTTCCAAGATATAATGAGCAAGGAATTTGGCGAAATAGAATATGACGAAACAGAATATTTAAATTTAGCAGCTACATACGAAAATCCAGAAAATGAAGAAATACAATATGCAGGAAAAACAGAAATAGATATAATAGATTTAAAGCAAGAAGAAAGCGAAGAAGATGAAGAAGAAACAGGAGAAATCTTAGAGAAGACAGAAATAGAAGCAAAATTTGTAGCAAAAAGAATAAAAGAATTAGTAGATTCAAAATATCAAGTATATGACAGAAAAAAAGGATATAGAAAGTTACAATATAGGGATATTGTAATTCTTTTAAGAGCAACATCAAATGTAGCAACATATTTTGAAAAAGAGCTAGCAAAATTAGAAATACCAGTATTTAGCGATACATCAGAAAATTATTTAGATTCAATAGAAATAGGAACGATGATATCACTATTAAAAGTAATAGACAATCCATACAAAGACATTCCTCTAGTAAGTGTAATGAGGTCTTTTATAGGAGATTTCACAGATAATGAATTAATAGAAATACGATTAGCAAAAAAAGATGGATATTATTATGAAGCAATAAAAGAAGCACGTAATTCAGAAAAGACCAATAAAGAACTAAAAGCCAAAATAGAAGATTTTCTAAACAAGATAGAAAAATGGAGAGAAGAAGAAAAATATTTACCACTAAATGAATTAATCTGGAAGATATATAATGAAACAGACTACTACAATTATGTAAGATTAATGCCAAATGGAAAAGTAAGAAAAGCAAATTTAAAAATGCTTTTTGAAAGAGCAAAAGAATATGAAAAAATTAGCTTTAAAGGACTATTTAGTTTTATAAGATACCTAGAAAAAATAAAAAATACTAATAACGACTTATCATCAGCAAAGCTAATTGGAGAAAATGAAGACGTTGTTAGAATAATGAGTATTCATAAAAGTAAAGGTCTTGAATTCCCAGTAACAATAATTTCAAGAGCAGATAAAAAATTTAATCAAAAAGATTTAAATGAAAATATATTACTACACCAAGATATTGGGTTTGGACCTCAATATATAAATTATGAAAGAAAAATAGAATACACAACAGCAGCAAAAGAAGCAATAAAAATAAAATCAAGAGAAGAATCAATTGCAGAAGAAATGAGAATTCTATATGTTGCACTAACACGTGCCAAAGAAAAACTTATAATAACAGGAGTAGAAAATGATTTAGAAAAATCGATAGAAGAAAAGAAAAACTTACTAGAAATATACGAAAAAGAAAATGGAAAAATAAATCATCTATTATTAAAAAAATATAAAAGTTATTTAGGATGGTTAGAACTCGTATATCTAAATCATGAAAATATTTCAGAAAATATAGAATTAAATAAAATACCTAAAAAAGAAATTCAGGAACAAAATGAAATAATAGAAAAAAAAGAAAAGAATATTGAAACTACAAATGAAGAACAATACACAAGAATAAATGAAATATTAAACTGGAAATATAAATATGAAGAAATAACAAAACTTCAAAGCAAAATGAGTGTAACAAAAATTAAAGAGCTAAAAACTCCAGAGATAAAACAAGGAGCGAATCTTGAAATAAAGCCAAAATTCACAATTGAAGAGGAAAAAGTAACAGGAGCAGAAAAAGGAACAGTTATACACTTAATATTACAAAAACTAGATTTAAGAAAAACATATACAAAAGAAGAAATTACACAATTTGTAGAAAAACTGTGTATAACTAAGATAATAACAGAAAAACAAAAAGAATCGGTATCAATAGATAAAATATACAAAATAATGTCATCAGAATTTATGAGCAAAATAAAAACTGCAAAAGAAATTTATAAGGAAATGCCATTTTACACATATGTAAATACAAAAGAAATCTACAATACAGAAAATGAAGAAAACATCTTAGTACAAGGTATTATAGATTTATACTATATAAATGAAAATGATAATATAATCTTAGTAGATTACAAAACAGATTATGTAACAGAAGAAAAAGAACTAATAGAAAAATATAAAATTCAATTAAATCTATACAAAAAAGCGTTAGAAGAGTCATTAGATAAAAAAGTAAGTGAAACATATATATATTCAATATACTTAAATAAAGCTATTAAAATACAATAATATTGAATTATTAAATATTTTACATTTGTAAATACTTCAAATATCTTATTTAAATACTGTTAGAGCTATTTACAAATTATGTTAAGTGCGGTATAATAATACATATTGAGTAAAAAATAGGAGGAAGCTATGAATAGAATGAAAACATTTTTTACATATGCTTTAATAATTATATTATTTTGGATTTTCTCTATTGTAGCAACAAACTTAATGTTAAAAAATTCATACAAAAGTGTAGAAAAAGAAAAAATTCAAATAGAAAAAACAAGCAATGGATTTGAAATAAATGTAGAAAAAGCAAATGCAAATAAAAGTCAAAGTTACTTCACAGGAACAGTAAAAAATACATCCAAAAAAGTAATAGACAAACAATATGTAAAAGTTGAGTCTTTTTATAAGGGAAAAGTCATGCAAGAAAAATACTTAGCATTTGAAAATATGCAACCAGGAGAAGAAAGAAAATTTAAACTACTTTATGAAGTAGGAAATATAGATGAATACAAAGTATCATATGTAGACGAAATACCAGTGAACAAAACAATTATAGATGATGCAATAACAGCATTAAAAGGATTTGCAAAAACAGCAATAGAAAAAATAAATGGAATAGATGCAAAAGAAGCTGTACAAGGAGTATTTGAAAAATTTGAACCAGTACATGTAGAAGGAGAAGATTGGCAAATACTATTTGCTGTACTATTAATAATATATACAGTGCCAAAAGGATATTTCATATTCTTTTAAAAACAAATTATAAAGAAGATACAAATTAGAAGTTTGTATCTTTTTTTTATAAAAACATTGAAATTATAGCTTTATTATTATAAAGTATAATAGATAAAAACTACGAACGGAGAAATACAAAATGAAAAAGATAATACATTCATTAGGAATAATATCTATTGCAATAATTATTGTAATAAATTTAATATTTACAGCAACATTAGACCAATCAGAAGAAATAACAATAAATACAAATAATATAATATTTATAATTGGAATTATAGTATTTGTAGTTACTTTATATTTTATAACTAAAATTATAGATAAACATTTATATAAAGATATAGAAAAAAAGAATATAAGAAAAGAAATATTTATAACAGTACTTACTGCATATAGTATATTCAGCATACTATGGGTAATTCTAGTAAGACCAGGAATTGGAGGAGATTCAGTACATGTTTACAATTTAGCACAAACTATGTATAGGGGAAACCTACAAGAATTCCTGCCAAATGTAACTTATCTTGGAATTCCATTAATAGAATACATACAAGCCTACCCACAACAACTAACATTAGCATTTGTATGGAATTGCTTTTTCAATCTAATAAATTTTGATAACGCACTAGAAATATTAAGAATTGTAAATGCTATTTGTTGCATAGTAATAGCATTTACTATATATAAAATAACAAAACAAATATCAAAAAAACATGAAACAAATAAAATATTATCCTTAACGTTAATACTAACATTTTTATCATTACCAATGTTATCAACATTTATATACGGAGATACAACAGGATTAGCACTATGCCTAATTTCAGTATATTTAATGATGAAATATACTGAAACACAAAAGCTAAGATATCCAATACTTGCATCAATTTCTATGATGATAGCATACATGATGAGAATGAATAGTTCAATTTTTATAATAGCAACAATAATATACTTAGTATTAAATTTAATCGAAAAATTTAATAAAAAAGAATTGAAAGAAAGTGCGATAAAAATAGCAATAATAGTAGCATACATAATAATTTCAATTTTCCCATCAACGATTGTTAAAAATTATTATTCAAATAAATACAATTTAGATAAAAATAAATCTTATCCATTTATAAGCTATATAATTATGGCAATGGAAGAAAGTAGAAGAGGAAATGGATGGTATAATGAGGGGATAGCAGAGCCAGCAATAAAAGACCCAGAAATGGCTAAACAAGAATATCCAGAGAAAATAAAAGATAGAGTTAACTATTTTTCAAAAAACTTAGGATATACATTTAACTTCTACACTATGAAAATAGCATCGATGTGGGCAGAAAACACATATTCATCAATATACTACAATACAGTATCAGATATAAAAGTAGAAAATATGGAAAAAGGACTAATATTTTATCAAAAAGCAAGCTTAATATTAATATGTGCATGCAGTTTAATAGCATTAATAAAAAACAGAAAAAGTCTTTCACTAGATGCAATATTCCTACTAACAATATTCTTAGGAGGATTCGCATTTCACATATTATGGGAAGCAAAATCAAGGTACATAATTTCATACATATTAATACTAATGCCAATAGCATCAATAAAATTAAATAAAAATACAACAGATAAAATTATGGAGGAGAAAAAATGTTAAAAAAAATCTGTATTAGTTTAATTACAAGTTTATTAATAATAGGAATATGCATAAATTCAAATGCAACAGAAATAAAAACAAGTTTAGAAGTAATTCAAATGAAAAGTGAAACTAAATATTTAGAAAATAAACAAGGTAGTATAGAAAAACAAATAATATCATCTGATAGTGAAAAAGGTGAAGTAAAAGTACAAGTAAAAATAAACAATACAGCGACAAAAGTAGAAGAACAAAAATATGATGATACAGAAATACTAATTATAATTCCAGAAAGTATTGCTTCAAAAGAAGAAAAATTAAACGAATATGTTAAATATATAGAAACTTTATCAAAAAATATTTTTGAGAAAAATTCTAAAACTAAAATAGGAATAGTCGGAATGCAAGGTACAATTGCAGATGTAACATATGATGAAGTTGGAAATGCTACATTTGGACCAAAAGATGAATCAAATGTAAAAGGAAAAGAAAGTAATGCAGAAATTGTATTAAGTCCAACATCAAATGTAGAACAAATTAAAAATGGAATAAAAAGTATGAATAGCAGTAAAACAAGATATCGTAATAACTTGCAAGCTGCAATAAGATTAGCAAGAAAAAGTTATTCTGAAAATAAAAATAAATTATTAATTTGTTTATATGACAATGTTCCAGAAATAGCAATAGGAGTAGAATCAAGAATTACATATGGTGGATTATTGTCACCATATAAAACAGCTTTAGAAGCAGCAACAGCAAAACATCAACAGCTATCAAAGAATACTAAATCTGAGATTTTAGAATTAAAAAAATCAAATATTGAATTTATATTATTAAGACCAGCAGATACTAGTTATGATAAACAATACTATGATTCAACAACAGGAAAACCAACATTAAAATTTGACGGAAGCCCTTATGTAAAAGAAATATATGGAACTTTAGAAAACCCAACATACGGAAAAATGTATAGTTTAAACAATAATAATCTAGAAAAAATTGTGACAGAATACATCTATACAGATATTATGCAAAAAGTTGGAGCAGACATGACAAAAGTTTCAATAAAAGAATATTTATCAAAAGAAATATTAAACAATTTTGATATAATTATTGAAAAAAACAAAGTTACAGATGGATGCATAACATGGAATATCGAAAAATTAGAAAATAATAAAAATCAAACATTTGAATACACAATAAAAATAAAAGATATGAAAAACTCAGAATTACTAGATAAAATAATATCAATAAGCGAAAAATTAGAATGTACATATAAAGATTACACAAATAAAGAAGTACTAGCAACACAAACAGATAGCCCAAAAATAAAATTAGCACAGAAAAAAGAAGAAAACAACGAACCACAAGACAATGGAGAGGACAAAAAAGAAAATAAACCAATAACTACACCAATAAGCGAACCCAAAGGAGATACAAATAATAAAGAATATAAATATACTAAAGATGAAACAATAGCAAAAGAAACATTACCATATACAGGTATAGAAACTATAATAATTGGAATAGCAACACTTACAATATTTACAATAATTTCATACAAAAAATATAAAAACTATAAGGATGTAAAATAAATTCAGAAGGAGCAAAATAAAAGTGGAAGACAATCAAAATAAAATTAGAAACTTTAGTATAATAGCCCATATTGACCATGGAAAATCAACACTAGCAGATAGACTAATAGAAATGACAGGAGTACTTTCAAAAAGAGAAATGGAAAGCCAAGTCTTAGACAATATGGATATTGAAAAAGAAAGAGGAATAACAATAAAGTCTCAAGCAGTAAGAATGAACTATACTGCAAAAGATGGAAACACATATATATTAAACTTAATAGATACTCCAGGGCATGTGGACTTTAACTATGAAGTTTCAAGAAGCTTAGCTGCATGTGAAGGAGCAATTCTAGTGGTAGATGCAAGTCAGGGAGTTGAAGCACAAACACTAGCAAATGTTTACCTAGCATTAGACAACAATTTAGAAATATTACCAGTAATAAATAAAGTAGACTTGCCAAATGCAAGACCAGAAGAAGTAAAAAAAGAAATAGAAGATGTAATAGGAATTCCAAGCATGGACGCCCCATGTATATCAGCAAAATCTGGATTAAATGTAGAAGAAGTATTAGAAAGAATAGTAAAAGATATTCCAGCGCCAAGTGGTGATAGAAACGGAAAATTAAAATGTCTAATATTCGATTCATTCTATGATAACTACAAAGGAGCGATAAGCTATGTAAGAATAAAAGAAGGAACAGTAAAACCAGGCGATGAAATATTATTTATGGCAACAAAAAAACATTTTACAGTAAATGAAGTAGGATATTTTGGAGCTGGAGAATATATTCCAGCAGAAAGTTTAAAAGCAGGAGAAGTAGGATATATATCAGCAAGTATAAAAAATGTATCAGATTTACATGTTGGTGATACAATAACAAATTACGAAAATCCAGCAGAAGAACCACTACCAGGCTATAAAAAAGCAAATTCAATGGTATACTGCGGAATGTATCCACTAGATGGAAGTGAATATGGAAATTTAAAAGATGCACTAGAAAAACTAAAATTAAATGATGCAGCATTAGAATATGAGCCAGAAACATCAATAGCATTAGGATTTGGATTTAGATGTGGATTCTTAGGATTGCTACACCTAGAAATAATAATAGAAAGACTAGAAAGGGAATTTGACTTAGGACTAATAACAACAGCACCATCTGTTATTTATAAAGTTCACAAAACAAATGGTGAAATAATAGAACTATATAATCCAGTAGACCTGCCACCAGTTCAAGAAATAAAATATATAGAAGAACCAATAATGAAAGCAGAGATAATGCTACCAAAAGAATTTGTTGGGAATGTAATGGACATATGTCAAAAAAGAAGAGGAATATATCTAGACATGAAATATTTAGATGAAAACAGAGTAATTCTAGAATATGACCTACCACTAAATGAAATAATTTACGACTTTTTTGATACACTAAAATCAAAAACAAAAGGATATGCATCAGTAGATTATGAATTCAAAGAATACAAACAATCAGAACTAGTAAAACTAGATATTCACATAAACAACGAACCAGTAGATGCATTATCATTTATAGTACACAAAGATAGTAGTTACACTAGAGGAAGAAAAATGGCAGAAAAGCTAAAAACAGTAATACCAAGACAATTATTTGAAATACCAATTCAAGCAGTTGTAAGTGGCAAAATAATAGCAAGAGAAACACTATCAGCAATGAGAAAAGACGTTTTAGCAAAATGCTATGGTGGAGATATTACAAGAAAGAAAAAACTTTTAGAGAAACAGAAAAAAGGTAAAAAGAAAATGAGGCAAATCGGAAATGTTGAAGTACCACAAGAAGCATTCTTATCAGTACTAAAACTAGATGATGAAGAATAGGAGAAAAAATGAAACCAGAATACAGGAAAAAAGAAAAATTTGAAAAAAGACCAAGAAGATCAGAAGAAAAGTTTGAGAAAAAACAACAACCAAAAGAAGAAAACGAATATGAAGATATTATAGAAGGAAGAAATGCAGTACTTGAATTATTAAATTCAGAAAGAGATATAAACAAAATATTTGTGCAAAATGGGGAAAAACATGGTTCAATAAATAAAATAATTGCAATTGCAAAAGAAAATAAAGTAGTAGTAACAGAAGTAGAAAAGTCAAAACTAGACTTTATGTCAAAAACTAAAAATCATCAAGGAGTAATAGCAGTTGTACCACCATTTAACTACTGTGAAGTAGAAGATATTTTAGATTATGCAAAATCAAAAGAAGAAGATGCATTTATACTAATATTAGATGGAATAGAAGACCCACACAATTTAGGTTCAATAATAAGAACAGCAGAAACAGCTGGAGTACATGGAATAATAATTCCTAAAAGAAGATCAGTAACAGTAAACAGTACAGTTTCAAAAGTATCAGCTGGAGCAGCCTTACACATGAAAATAGCAAGAGTAAATAACATAAATGAAACAATTAAAAAATTAAAAGACAATGGTTTATGGATTATAGGAACAGATGGAGAAGCAAAAACATTATATTATAATCAAGACTTAAAAGGAGATATTGCAATAATAATTGGAAGTGAAGGCTTTGGAATGAGTAGACTAGTAAAAGAAAATACAGACATGCTAGTTAAAATTCCAATGAGAGGAAAAATAACATCACTAAATGCTTCGGTTTCAGCTGGAATAATAATCTATGAAGCCGTAAAACAAAGAACAAAATAATAAAAAAATAGTTTGGCTATTAATTATTAGAAATCTAACGTCTCTCGAAATAATTTTATGTATATTACATATATGTTATAAAGAGTATTTTCCTATACTTTGAAAAGAAAATGGCTTATATTAAAAATAGAGTAATAAAGTATAGGAGACACAGATGAAAAAGATATTTAAGATAGTAGCAATTGCAGTAATAATATTAATTCTAGGAATATTAACATTATTTTGTAGTAAAATTAATAAAATATCACTAATAGAAAATATAAAACAGAAAATAGGTAAAACAGAAGAAATACAAACAGCAAATGAAGTTACAACAATTGATATTACTAATTTAGAGGATAATGGAAATCTAGAACATGAACATATAATAAAAACAATGTATGATGAAAATAAACACTGGGAAGAATGTACAATTTGTCTTAAGAAAAATAATGAATCAAATCATCAATATATAGATAAAGGCTGGACGATGGGAAGAGCCAATAATTGTCATAAAGATAATGTACATGAATTTGTATGTTCATGTGGTTATTTAAAATCTGAAACAACTGGTAAAAAAGCACATGTTTGGAGTGTGGTAAATAGTGATATTGATTATAATTATTATGAGGTATGTACAAATTGCAATTGGGCTATAACTAGAAATGAACATAGATGTATAAATAGAAATAATGGAAAAGAAATTACCTGTACAAATCTTGGAAGATGCTTGATATGTAATTATAATCATACAAGTGCAAATCATGTAGTAAATAGCAACTTAAAAAAAAATGAAGAACTGTATTGTGTACATTGTAATACTTATTTAGGAGTTATGAATGATGTACATTTAATAAATACAAATGTTGGAAAGTTTACATGGTATTCTAGTATAACTGTTCCAAATGGTGCAAGATTTAAAAGATTAGATCATAATGTATATGATAATAATGTACAACTTTCTAATTCACTTAATATAAATGGAAATGTTTATGAGAATATACAAACAGTAAATTATAACGTACATTCTGAAACGCAATCAAAAGCAAGGAGTATTTATGTGTTTGATCTTAATGGAATTGTGTCATATATTATAGTAGCATTTCCTACAAAAGCAGAAAATATACCACCAACAATATCAAATATAAGCAATCAAAATGGAGAGTCTTTAAATGAATGGGGTAGAACAAAACCAATCATAGTTTCAGGAACAGAAAATTATTGTAATGCAGTAAGAATAAAAATATTAGATGAAAATGAAAATATTGTTTTTGAAGGAGTAGGAGGAGTTTCAAATAATAATTATCAAGTAGAATGTATACCAGAAATAGAGTGTGATAGTAATGGAAAAAGTTTTACAGTTATAGTAACAGATAGCTTAGAAAATAGTACAAGTCAAGAATTTACAATAGCAAAAGTTGATAGAATACCACCAACACCAACATCTGGAACAGAAATATTAGGAGAATGGGCAAAATCAAAAGATTTCACATTTACAGCAACAGATTATGGAATAGGACAAGTTTCAATAGCATTTAATGATATCAAAGATTTACAATTAGCAAAGGTAGATGAAAACACATATTCAAGGGATTACAAATTTACAGGAGATGTATATCAGCCGAAACAACTATCAGTAATGTATAAAGATGGATTAGGAAATACATCAATTCAAAAGATAACAATAGATAAAATAGATAATACAGCCCCTAGCATAACAAATGCAG
>CANCZH010000019.1 GCA_947382445.1 uncultured Clostridium sp.
GAGATAGACTTGGGTGACTGGAGTTCAGACGTGTGCTCTTCCGATCTATCAGATTATGGCAGAAAGAGTGGGACATGCATATTTATTTAATGGTGGACGTGGAACAGGAAAAACATCATCTGCTAAAATTCTTGCAAGAGCAGTAAATTGTTTAAATCTCCAAGATGGAGAACCTTGCAATGAATGTGAAATATGCAAAGAAATATTAAATGGTTCATTAACAGATGTTGTTGAAATGGATGCAGCATCAAACAATAGTGTAGAAGATATCAGACAAATAAGAGAAGAAGTAAACTTTCTTCCAACAAAAGCAAAATACAGAGTCTATATAATAGATGAAGTACATATGCTATCAACAGGAGCATTTAATGCATTGCTAAAAACACTAGAAGAACCACCAGAACATGTAAAATTTATATTAGCAACAACAGAACCACAAAAATTGCCTGCAACAATACTTTCAAGATGTCAAAGATTTGACTTTAAAAAAATATCAAATGATGACATCAAAAAAAGATTAAAAATAATAACAAACGAAATAGGAGTTAGCATTTCAGAAGAAGCACTAAATACAATAGCAGTACTATCTGAAGGAGCAATGAGAGATGGAATAAGCATACTAGAACGTTGCTTGCAAGATGGAGACACTGAGATAACAGACGAAAAAATAAAAGATCTAGTAGGAATTCCAAAATTTGAATACATATATAAAATAACCAATAGTATATTAGAAAAAGATTCATCTAGTGCTTTAGAAATAACACAAGAAATAATAGACGAAGGAAAAGACCTATATAATTTCTTATGGGAAATGATAAAATACATAAAAGATGTTCTTATATTCAAATCAAAAGGAAAGATAGAATTATATAGCAAAGATGAAATGGAGAAAATAGAGAATTTAAGCCAAAAAGTAGAAAAAGAAGAACTATTTGGATTAATAAAAAATCTATCAGAAATGGAAAATGGCATTAAATGGTCAACTCAAAAAACAATAATGTTCCAAACAGGAATAATAAAATTAACAATTGAAAACAAAAGCAATGGAAACATAGACGATATAGAAAAAAGAATAGACACATTAGAAAAGAAAATTGAATCAGGTGACATAAAAGTAAGTAAAACACAAAACATAGCACAAGCAACAGCACAAACACCTAAATCAAAAACAGAAACAAAGCCAAAAGCAAGCATAGCAAATGTAAGCAGTACAGAATACTGGCCAAAAGTTGTAAGTAACTTAAAAAGTAAAGGAAAACTAACACTATTTACAAACTTAATAAATACAAAAGCAGTAGAGTTAAATGACTTACAAGTGGGAATAGTTGGACTAACAGCATTTGGAAAGACAGTTATAGAGCAACCTGAAAACAAACAAGAAATATCAAGAGCAATATTAGAAGAAGCAGGGAAAGAAATGCAAATAAAAGTAGAGGAAGTCCAAAACGTTATAAACAATAAGCAACAAAATGATTTTGGAATACCAATAAATATAATAGAAGAATAAGGAGGAAAATGAAATGGCAAAAAGAGGTGGATTCCCAGGTGGAATTGGAGGATTTGCAGGAGGAATGAACATAAATAAACTAATGAAAGAAGCTAAAAAAATGCAAGCTGATATGGAAAAAACACAAGAGGAACTATCACAAAGAGAATTTGAAAACCAAGTAGGTGGAGGAGTTATATCAGTAAAAATAACAGGAGAAAAAGTATTAAAAGAAATAAAAATAAACAAAGAAGTAGTTGACCCAGAAGATGTAGAAACATTAGAAGATTTAATACTAACATGCATAAATGGAGCAATGCAAAAAGCAGACAGTGCAGCAAATGAAAGTATGGGAAAATTCAACATACCAGGATTAATGTAAAATAGCGAGGAAAAAAGATGTCACAATATTCACCATCAATAGAAAAATTAATAGAAAATTTTGAAAAACTACCAAGTATAGGACATAAAACAGCAATAAGATTAGCATACCACATGTTAGACCTAAGCAATGAAGAAATAGAAGAATTTACAAATTCAATACATGATGCGAAGAAAAAACTAAAATATTGTTCAACATGCTTTAACATATCAGATACAGATCCATGTCCAATATGTTCAAATCCTAAAAGAGACCAAAGTACAATATGTGTAGTAGAAGATGTAAGAGATATAATGGCAATGGAAAGAACACATGAATACAAAGGAGTATATCATGTACTGCATGGAACAATATCACCAATGAATGGAATTGGACCAGACGATATAAAAATAAAAGAGCTATTAAACAGAATTAGAGATAATGAAATAAAAGAAGTAATAATAGCAACAAATCCAAGAGTTGAAGGTGAAGCAACATCAATATACCTATCAAAGCTAATAAAAGCATTTAATATAAAAGTAACAAGAATAGCACATGGAATTCCAGTAGGAGGAGACCTAGAATATACTGATGAAATAACACTAATGAAAGCGATGGAAGGTCGCCATGAAATATAAAAATGTCTAAATAATGGTGATAAATTTTTTTATCACCATTATTTTTATAATGTACTCATTAAAATATCACAAATATTTTTAGTAGAATCAGGTTTGGCAAGCGAAGGAATATTATTACGCATTTCTTCAATTCTCTCTGGATGCCTATACAAATTCTTCAAGATCCTAGCAATATTATCTTCTTTTTTTATCCAAACAGCTACACCATTCTTAACAAGAAATTCTGCATTTTCTTCCTCTTGACCAGGAATAGGATTAATAATAACTATTGGCAAATTAGAAACTAAACTTTCTGTTGTAGTAAGACCACCAGGTTTAGTTATAACAATATTAGAAATACTCATAAGTTCAGGAACCTTATCAGTATAATCCAAAACTACAACCCTATCAGAAACACCATACAAATCAACCAAAGTATGGAACTTTTCGTTCATTTTTTTATTTCTACCAGAAATAGCAACAATTTGAAAATTCTTAAATAACCTAATTAAAGCTCTAAAAACAAGATGAGTTCTCTTGCGACCCAAACCAAATTCACCACCAGCGAAAAACAAAACAGTAGTCTTGTTAGGATCTAAATTAAAATCATTATAAATTTTTTCACTATCAAAATTTTCACTAAATCTCTTAGAAAGAGGAATACCAGTTACAAAAATTTTAAAATCAGAAATTCCTTCATTAGATAAAGCATCTTTAATTTCACTATTAGCAACAAAAAAATAATCAATAAACTCTGAATTAACAGTCCATTGAGAATGCGGAGCCATATCAGTTAAAACAGTAGCAATTTTACAAGAAATTTTTTTCTTCTTTTTTAAAACTGTACACATCTGATTAGAAAAAGGATGAGTAGAAATAACCAAATCAGGATTAAAATCCTGTAAAATATTATTCAACTTTCTAGCCATCAATTTATTAGAAGTAGTTGAGATTTTTGCCAAAGCACCGTGGTCAGAATTATTATAAACACGTTTCCACATCCAAGGAGCTTTTTTAGCCATTTCTTTATAAGCTGTTGTAGACAACTTATTAAGATATTTATTAATATATTCAACACAATCAACCATCATAGTTTCACAATCAGGATAATTGTCATCTAAATAACTTTTTATAGCTTTTGCAGCAGCAAGATGACCACCGCCATAAGCACCGTAAAAAATAAGAACTTTTTTCATAAATAAATCTCCTATAACGAAAAAAATTATAACACAAAAAATAAAAAAAGTGAATAAAAAGGAAATAATAAAGAAAAAATAGAATCAGAAGGTGAGAATTATGAAAAATAAACAAACATTAAAATCAAGAATCTGCATAGGAACAATATTAATTTTGATAATCATTATAGGAATGCTATTATACAAAATGTATAATATGCAAACAGATACAAAAAACGAACAAAATACATCATATGATATGGCATTCTATCAATTAATAGACTATGTGGAAAATGTGGAAAACTTTCTTGCAAAATCAACAATATCCACAAGTAGTGAAGCAGGAGCAGAAACATTAACACATGTTTGGAGAGAAGCAGACTTAGCAGTAAACTGTTTATCACAATTACCACTAAACATAGAACAACTAAACAAAACAGCGAAATTTCTAAATCAAGTAAGTGAATACAGTTATTCATTATCAAGAAAAAACATATATAAAGAAGAATTAAAACAAGAAGATTTAGATAATTTAAAAGAATTGCACAAATATAGCTTAGAACTAAAAAATAACTTAAATGACATAGCCGATATGTTAAGTAGTGGACAAATAGCGTGGCAAGAAGTAAAAAACAATGACTCAGATTACACAAGACAAGTTGATAGTATTTCACAAGTATCATTCACAGATATAGACAACAATTTTAACGAATTTGCAGGACTAATATATGATGGAGCATTCTCAGAACACATAGAATTAGCAGAGAAAAAAGGATTACCAGACCAAGAAATATCAGAAGAAGAAGCGGAAAATATAATAAAAGAAATATATAAAGACAAAATAGAAAACATAGAAAAAAATGGGCTAATAGAACAAGGAAATATAGCAGTATACCAATTTGAAGTAAAAGAAAAAGAACAAGAAGAAAAAGCATATATATCAATTTCTAAAAAAGGCGGAAAAATAGTAATATTAAATAAAAATAGAGAAGTAATAGAAGAAAATATATCAAGAGATGAAGCAAATAAAATAGGAAAAGACTTCTTAAATAATATAGGGTATCCGAATATGATAGAAACATATTTTCAAACACAAGAAAATATAATAACAATAAACTATGTTTATGAACAAAACAAAATAGCAGTATATCCAGACCTAATAAAAGTAAAAATAGCATTAGATGATGGAGAAGTTTTAGGAATAGAATCAACAGGATATCTAAATTCACACACAGAAAGAACAGATACAAGAGCAATAATAACAAAAGAACAAGCAAAAGCAAAGTTAAATCCAAAACTAGAAATACAAAGTGAAAAATTAGCAATAATTCCAACAGAATGGAAAACAGAAATACTATGTTATGAATTTAAAGGAAAAGTAGATGAGACAGAATTTTTAGTATATATAAATGCAGCAAATGGAAGAGAAGAAAACATTTTAGTAATAATAGAAACACCAGGTGGAATATTAACAATGTAAAACAAAAGCTAGGAATAAAATCCTAGCTTTTTGATGTCGAAATATGTATTACGATTTTCATTGATATGAAGCCAAACTCATGATATATTTTCAAATAGGAAATGAATGAGAAATAAGCAGATGTGGTTTGCCTCTGGCAAGGAGGTGAGGCTTATGATAGAAACATATTTAATAGAAACAATATACATATTATTTTATGCACTACTAGGAATAACTATCACTGCCACTACCTTAATTATAATTATAACAATAATTTTGAGTAGAAGCAAATAACCCAATAAAAAACAGACACATCTGTAAACTTGACGGTTAGATGTGTCTATTATGACCGGCAAACCACGTTTGTGGCTCTCCATTTCCTATATTTAGTTTACTATGATAAAAACTAAAAGTCAACTAAAACTATTCGACATAATTTTATAAATGTGATAAAATCACAAAAAAGGAGTTCATAAATGAGAGATTTAAGTAATGAAAACATAATACAAACAAGTAAAAATGGCATAAACTACATACAATTTAAAAAACTTCTAGAACTAGGAATAAAACATGCATACTCATTGAAAAGCGAAAATATAGAAATACGAAAAAAATGTGTAAATCCTGAAAAAGAAAAAGAAAGCTATGAAAAACTATGTAATTCAATTGAATTAGATATAAATAACTTAAGTAGACCAGACCAACAACACACAGATAAAGTTGAAATAATAAACAAAGTATGCACAAGAGAAGAGCTTAAAGAAACAGACGGATTAATAACAAACCAAAAAAACATAATATTAGCAACAACAAATGCAGATTGCATTTTATATTTAATATATGATCCAAAAAACAAAGTAATAGCAAATGTGCACTCAGGATGGAGAGGCTCATATCAAAGAATAGTTGAAAAAGCAATAGAAAAAATGGTATCAGAATTTAGAAGTAATCCTGAAGATATAATAATTTGTATTTGCCCAAGTATAAGAAGATGTTGTTTTGAAGTAAATAAAGACGTAAAAGAAATGTTTCAAGAAAAATTTTCATTTATTGAAGAACTAGATAAATTCATAATAAATGGATACATAGAAAATAAATTCTATATAGACACAGTAGGAATAAACAATTGCTTACTACAAAACAAAGGAATAAAAAGAGAAAATATATATGATTCTGGATTATGTAGTGTATGTAACAGCGATCTGGTACATTCATACAGAGTAGAAAAAAGTGAATTTAAATTAGCAACAGCAATAATAAGTTTATAAAAATAAATAACATAGGATGTGAAAATAAATGGTAGAAAGTTTTGAAGAATTAGAAGAAAAAATAAAAGATTGCAATAAATGTAAGTTATGTAATAACAGAAATAACATAGTATTAGGCACAGGAAATAGAGAAGCAAAAATAATGTTCATAGGCGAAGGACCCGGAGCAGATGAAGATATTCAAGGAATTCCATTTGTAGGAAAAGCAGGAAAATTAATGGACCAAGCATTCAAAGGAATTGGAATAGAAAGAGAAAATGTATATATAGCCAATATAGTAAAATGCAGACCACCACAAAACAGAAATCCTGAACAAGATGAAATAGATAGTTGCTTAGACTATCTAAGAGCACAAGTGCTTTTAGTAAAACCAGAAATAATTGTATTATTAGGAAGTGTTGCACTAAAAGCTATTTTAGGAAAAGAATATTCAATTACAAGTTCGAGAGGAAAATGGATAGAAAGAAAAGGAATAAAATATATGCCAACATTTCATCCAGCAGCATTACTAAGAGATGAAGCAAAAAAAATCAGTTTTTGGAAAGACTTAAAAGAAGTAAAAAAATACATATAAGAAGGAAAATAAAATGGAATTTAAAATAATATATGGTAAAACAGGCTCAGGCAAGACAAAATACATATACAATGAAATAAAAGAAAAAATAAAACAAAAAAACAAAATATATATAATAGTTCCAGAACAATTCTCTTTTTCGGCAGAAAAACACCTATTAGATACAATAGAGGGAAAAAGTAGTATTAATGCAGAAGTACTAACACTAAGCAGAATGGCAGATAGAGTAATATCAGAAACAATAGGAAACTACCAAACTCACCTATCAAAAATAGGAAAAAGCATGATTATATATGATGTTCTAGATAAACAAAAAGACAAAATGAACTTTTTAAAAAGCTCAGACAAAAATCTAGAATTAATTTTAAGAACAATAACGGAATTTAAAAAACACAATATAAATAAAGAAGAATTAGAAAATGCAATAAATATAATAGAAGACAAATATTTAGAATTAAAACTAAATGATATAAAAAACGTCTTAGACAAATATCAAGAAAGAATACAAGGAAGTTACATAGATGAAGCTGATTCATTAAGTCTACTTGCAGAAAACATAGAGCTAGTAGATTTTTTCAATGACTCAATTATATATATAGATGAATTTGCAGGATTTACGCCAAATGAATACAAAATAATAGAAAAATTATGCACATTGGCAAAAGAGATAACAGTAACAATATGCACAGATTCTTTAGAAAAAGTGGAAAACTTAGATGAAAGTATATATTATTTTAATCAAATAACAGCACAAAAATTATTAGATATTGCAAAAAGAATAGGTTGTTATATTGACAAAATTCATTTAGAAGAAACAAGAAAATTCAAAAGTGAAGAATTAAAAATACTAGAAAAAAATTTATATTCTAATAATCAATATAAACACGAAGAACAAACAAAAGATATAGAATTATTCATTGCAAAAAATCCATATTCAGAAGTAGAAAATGTAGCACAAAATATATTGAAGCTAGTAAGAGAAAAAGAATATAGATATAAAGACATTGCAGTAATATCAGCCAATCTAGAAACTTATTCAGGAGATATAAAAGCAATATTTGAAAAATACAATATACCAGTATTTATTGATGAAAAAAGAGATATTAACCATAATATTCTAATGAGATACATAATTTCACTTTTAAATATTTTCACAAATAATTTCTCATATGAATCAATGTTCTCATACATAAAATCAGGAGCACTAGACATTGAAGATGACGACATATTCTTAATTGAAAACTATGTTAATAAATGGGGAATAAGAGGCAACAAATGGTACAAAGGTGATTTTGAATTTGAAGAAGAAAATGACTTACAAGAAAGAATAAATGAAACAAGAAAAAAGATAATAGAGCCAATAATAGAATTTAAATCAAATCTTACAAAAGAAAAAACAGCAAAAGAAATAACTGAAAACCTTTATGAATTCATACAAAAGAATAATATACAAAAAACTATCTTAGAAAAAGCAGATGAACTAGAAAAGCAAGGAAATATAGAAGTTGCAGAAGAATATAGAGCAGGAATAAAAATATTCTTTGACGTATTAGATGAAATATATATGATATTCCAAAATGACAAAATGACATTTGATAGATACAATAAAATCCTACAAATAGGAATTTCAAAATCAGAATTTGGAAGAATACCATCATCATTTGACCAAGTACTATTTGGAGATATAGATAGATCAAAGGCAAAAGAAATAAAAGTACTATTTTTGTTAGGAATAAATGATGGAATAATACCTAATATAGTAAAAGATGAGGGATTCTTAAATGATAATGACAGAGACAAGCTAAAAGAAAACAACCTAGAAATAGCCAAAAACTCAGTAGAGCTATTATATGAAAATCAATTTAATATTTACAAAACACTAACAATGCCAGAAGAAAAATTATATTTATCATATACAGTAACAGACAAAGATGGAAAAGCATTAAGGGGTTCAATATTAATATCTCAAATCAAAAAAATCTTTAAAAACATAAAAGAAGACAGCGATATCATAGAAAAAAAATATTATCTAGCAACAAAAGAAGCAACATTAGAAACATCAATAGAAAAATACAAAGAATTTATTGATGAAGAAGAAATTGAAGAAGAATGGAAAGAAATAATAAAATGGTACAGGAAAAATGAATCAACTAGAATGAAAAAAATTTTAAAAGGAGCAAAATACACCAACATATCAAGTAAGATTTCTGAAACAAATATAAAAGAAATGTATGGAAAAAGCTTAAGAACAAGCATATCAAGACTAGAACAATACAGAAGATGCCCATTCTCTTTTCACTTAAAATATCGGATTAAAATTAAAAGAAGAAGACGAATTTAAAATTCGTTCAATAGACACAGGAAACTTCATGCATGAAGTAATAGATGAAGTATTTAATAAAATTGAAGAAAATGAAATAAATATAAAAAATATAGGTGAAGAAGAACTAAAAATAATTATAGAAGAAATAATAAATAAAAGACTAGGAATGAGCAAAAATTATATATTTACAAGTTCACCCCAATTTATAGCATTGTCAAAAAGACTAAAAAAGGTAACATATGAATCTATAAACTACATAATAGAACAACTAAAAAACAGTAAATTTGAATTATATGGACATGAATTAGAATTTAATGAAAAATCACCATTAAAACCAATGAAAATAAACTTAGAAGACGGAACACAAGTAGTAGTAACAGGAAAAATAGACAGAGTAGACATTGCAAAAACTAAAGACAACACATATGTAAGAATAATAGACTATAAATCATCAGTAAAAGATATAAACTTAAACCAAGTAGTATCAGGAATACAAATACAATTATTAACATACCTAGACGAAATTTCTGAACAACAAAGCTTTGACCCAGCAGGAGTATTATACTTCAGTATGTTAGACACTATTATAAAAGCAGATAAAAACTTAACTGATGAAGAAATAAAAAATAGACTAAATAAAAATTTCAAAATGAAAGGTCTAATAGTAGCAGATTTAGACATAATAAAAATGATGGATTCTAAAATAGCACCATCAACTTATTCAGAAACAATACCAGTATATCTAGATAAAGAAGGAAATATAAGTAAATCAAAATCAAATGTTTTAGATAAAGAAAAATTCGAAAGACTACAAAAATATACAAAACATATAATATCAGAAATATCAAAAGAAATTTTTAGTGGAAATATAGACATAAAACCATTTTATATGAATAAGAAAACTCCATGTGAGTATTGTGAATACAAATCAATATGTAACTTTGACCCAAAAATTGAAAAAAATGAATATAGATATATTACAAATAAAACTAAAGAAGAAGTATTAGAAGAAATAAAAGAAAACGAATGAAATAAAACTTGTGATCACAATTTGTGACCACTTCAAAATTAGAAGACAATAAGTATAGAAGCAAAAAGCATTTATAATATGTATTTGTAGAAATGCGAAAATTTATAGCAAATAATGGACAAGTATTTGAAAGATTAACTAAAGTAGAATATGAACTATTAGAGCATAATAAAAAATTTGATATAGTATTTAATGAATTACAAAAATCTTAAGAGGTAGAATTTAAGTAAAAAATATTTTTTAAAGGACAGATATAATGCATACAGTCTTATAATAGATATAATAAAATAGAAAACATAAAAATTATAGAGAAAATCATTAATATATAAAACAAAAAAGGCAATACCAAAAACAATAAGTATTGCCTTTTAAAATTTAATAATATCATTTAGAAATATCTAACAATTCCAAACTACTCGAATCATAACTTTCCACATAATATTTATATTTACTACCAAAATCATTTGAATTTACTTCAACATGAATACTGTTTTGAACTTCATTTCCAGTTATACTTATATTAGGAGTAGTCGGAACGATTTTATCATTTGCAAAAATATCTACATATTTATTACTATTTAATTTATCATCTAAATTCACAATTTTTTCCCAATCTTGTAAATTTTCTTGTTTTCGATAAATCACAAAATATTTATTAGAAATATCGTAACTAGACCAATCTAAAATTATCTCACCTTTTTCATTTTGAGTATTTAAATTAAATTTACTTGTTAAAATTAATTCAGGAGTTTTAACCTCAAAAACACTACTTATATTTCCGAACTAAGTCCTCAGCAACAATATACACATATTTAACTTTGTAGAACTCAGGAATTTTAATTTCTTCATCTTTCAAAAACTCAATACTATTATCTGATGTCAATATAGGATTTGCTAACTTCTCATTACTAGCTAAATACTTATATTTTACAACACCAGAGCCTTCCCCTAATCCTTCTTTTATATCATTTGACTCAATTAGTAATTTATTATTGTTAAAATTTGCTCTAGTAATTGTAGGAGCTGTATTATCCAACTTATCTATAGTAACTTTTTGAGTTATAACATTTCCTAATTGATCTTTATAATAAACATTTGCATCAGTTGGAGAATAAATATCACCAACAAATTTATAATTTCTTGAATAATTGTTTTCACTTTTGGTAGCCAACTGATAATCAGAAAAATCATTAAAAGCAATTTGAATATTACCAATACCATGGTCAATAGCAGTAAAAGTAAAATCCTTTTCTTTAGCCCAATCACCACCAATAACAGTACTAGATATAGGATTAGGAGCTACACTATCAATTTTAGAAATATTGAAATCTTTTTGAACACTATTATTACAAGTATCAGCAACAATAACAGTAAACTTTCTACCAATATCATTAGCTTCAATATCAGGAATACAAGTAATAGAATATTTCTTATTAGCAACATTTGTACTACCAGTATATACAATTTTTCCAGTATCATCTAAAATTTGTACAGATACAGAATTACAATAATTTTCACTACCAGAGACAGTAATATTTTTCTTTTTACTCCATTCATTTGAATTTGAAAGATTAACAGTATCGATTAAAGGAGCAATAGTATCTGCATTGAAAGGTTTAGAAAAAAGCCAAATATAAGTAGGGTAACCATTTATAGTAATATACGATCTAAAGCCTACTATCGAAGAAGTTTCTATATGTTTATTAAAAGTAATCGTTGCTTCATAATCCCAAATATTTCTTTGAATAGTATTGTTAACAGAAATATTACTAAGTGTAGCTGAAGTGCCAAAAGCATTATAAGTTCCATCAACTTTCGAAAAAAGTGCGCTTTCTGGAGTAGTTATACTAACATAAAATTTAAAAACATTATCTGATATTTGTTCAACATAATTATGATTTATAGAAACATTACAAAAACTAGTATTACAATTCTTACACTTTAAACTAGTATCTTCATTAGGAATTATACCTCCAACTATATCATCAGAGTCTCCGATTATAAAGTTTCCCATTACATGATTATTAAATTTAGCTTGATTACCACAAATTTTACATTTCTTTAAATTTGTACAGCCTATTCTATTTCCACTACTATCAACACAAAAATGATACGATAATTTTTCTTTGCAAATGGTACAATCAGAATAACACATAAAAAGAATAACATCATAATTTGATGCACGAGAAGTATGAGATTTTCTTCCAGTAGCATTAGTATAAGAATGTCCACATTTACAACTAAATGTATGAACATTATCACTCTTACAATTATCCTTAGTACCATAAGTCCAACCATTATCAGTATATGTATGATTTACTTCATTTCTTTTGGCAGGACAAACTGTACATTCCTCCCAATGCTTAGAATTATTATACATAGTTTTATAGATATGTTCATGTTGAGTTTCTTGACCAATAATTAAACCAGTAACATCAATAGTAGTAATATTATCTTCTACAGATTTAAGTAATTTAGAACTTTTAATATTTTTAATGAAATCTATTTTAAATAAATAAAACGAAAGTAGTCCTAATATGGAAATTACAATTAGGAAAGACAATAAAAAAATTAATTGTTTCTTTTTCATATGATAAAATTTCTCCCTTCATACAATTTTTCATTTGTTATAAAAATAAATAATAACTTGTTGTTATTCTAATAATAACTAATAGTTATTATAACATACTCTATTTGTTACTTCAACTTATTTTTATAAAATGTTATATTTTACAATAAAGATAGGTGGTGAGAATGTTGAAAGATGAAGAAATAAAAAATATATTTAGTCAAAATTTAAAAAATGCTAGAAAAGATAGTAATATGACTCAAGAAATGCTTGCAGAAAAATGTAATGTTACTACACAATTTATTAGAAATATTGAAGCAAAAAGCAAACTTGGGAGTATTAATACCCTAATAAATATATGTCTTTCATTAAATACAACACCAAATGAATTATTTTATGAGATCTTCAAAGAAAATATAAAAAATGACAAAGAATTAACTCTAAAAATTAATAAATTATCAAATCGTGATAAAGACATAATCATCGCAATGATTAATAAAATGTTAGAAAGTTAAAAGTGGCTATTTTTAAATAAAAATTAGTCACTTTTTTGTTTAAATTCGTTACAAATTTTACAAAAAATAAAAAAAGTGGTAATATATTAAAGTATTTGTGAATATTAATATATAGCAAATCCATAGACAAATAAAAGGTGATTTTATGAAAAAAATTTATGTACATGATGTACTAGAAAAAACAAAAGGAGAAGTCCTTTGTGGAGATACTAATAAGGAGATAGAAGAAATAAGTATTGACACAAGAACACTTAAACCAGGGCAAACATACTTGGCATTAAAAGGAGAAAACGTTGATGGGATAATATTCTGCAAAGACGCAATTGAAAAAGGAGCCAAAATATGTTTTGTTCAAGAAAACATTTTCACACAAGAAGAATTAGAAAAACTAAATGAAAAAGTAACAATAATTAAAGTTGAAAATGTAGAAGATGCACTAGTAGAAATGGCAAAAATAAAAAGAAAACTATATGATATTCCGGTAGTTGGGATAACAGGAAGTGTAGGAAAAACAAGTACAAAAGATGTAATATCAGCAGTAATGGAACAAAAATTCAATCTGCAAAAAACACAAGGAAATCAAAACAATAGACTAGGGTTACCATTAACAATAATGGGACTAAAAAACCATGATGCACTAGTAGTAGAAATGGGAATGAACCATGCAGGAGAAATGAGTGAACTAACCAAAATAGCAAGACCAACATTATGTGTAATATCAAACATAGGAACATCACACATAGGAAACTTAGGCTCAAGAGAAAATATATTAAAAGCTAAATTAGAAATACTAGAAGGAATGGAAAACGGAAAAATTATCATAAACAATGATAATGACCTATTACATAAATGGAATTTGGAAGACAAAAAAGAAACAAAAATAACATTTGGAATAAATGAAAACAGCAATTATGTAGCTAAAAACATAGAAATGAAAGAAGACGGAAACAAATTTACAGTAGAAATAAACTCAAAAGAATATAAATTCGAAACAAAAAAGCCAGGAGAACCATTTATATTAAATGCATTATCAGCAATAGCAGTAGGAATGGAATTTGGGATACCAATTGAAAAAATTCAAAAAGCAATATATGAAGTAGAACTAACTAAAAATAGAATGGACATCGAAAAAATAAATGATGTATTAATAATAAAAGATTATTATAATGCAAGCTATGAATCAATAAAACCAAGCTTAGAATATTTATCAAAACTAGGCAAAGGAAAGAAAATAGCAGTATTAGGAGACATAAAAGAAGTAGGAGAATTTTCAAAAGAACTACATGAAAAAGTAGGAACTGAAGTAGTAAAAAACAAAATAGACATACTAATTACAGTTGGAATAGATGCAAAATATATAGCCTACAAAGCAATTGAAGAAGGAATGCCAAAAGAAAACATATTTGCATATGATACAAACGCACAAGCAGCAAACAGATTAAAAAAATTAGCTATGCCAGGAGACAAGATATTACTAAAAGCATCAAACAGCATGAAATTTGGAGAAATATTTGATGGTTTCACAAGAAAAACAAAAATAGCAATAATAGTTGGAGGAATGTCATCAGAACATGATGTTTCACTGATGTCAGGAAAATCAATACTAGAAAGAATAAACAAACAAAAATATGAAATAAAAGTAATATATATAAAGAAAAACAGCAATGTATACGAATACACAGGTGAATATGATAAAATAACAGAACTTAATACATCAGACCTAATAATGAAAGACAACCTAATAGAAGCAATAAAGAACTGTGAAGTAGTTTTTCCAGTACTACATGGAAAATATGGAGAAGATGGATGTATTCAAGGTGTATTTGAAATGATTAAAAAACCATTTGTAGGGTGTGGAGTATTTGCATCAAGTGCATGTATGGACAAAGAATTTACAAAGAAACTAGTATCATTAGCAGGGATAAAAGTTGCTAAATCAATAATAATAAATAAAAAAGACCATGACTATACATGCAATTTAGAAGACAAAGAATATATAATAGAAGAAATATGTCAAAAAGCAGAAAAAGAAATAAACTATCCAATGTTCATAAAGCCATCAAGAGAAGGGTCTTCATTTGGGGTAACAAAAGCAAATAACAAAGAAGAATTAATAAACTCAATAAGAGAAGCGGAAAGGTTTGATAATAAAATTCTAATTGAAGAAGAAATAAAAGGAAGAGAATTAGAATGTGCTGTCCTAGGAAATGAGCATGTAATAACATCAGAAGTAGGAGAAGTAAAAGCAGCTGAAAGCTTTTATACATTTGATGCAAAATATAATAATCCAGAATCACAAACAATAATACCAGCAAAAATAAAAAATGAAGAAAGAGAAAAAATAAAAAAAGCTGCTAAATTAGCATATAAAGCATTAAACTGTCAAGGACTATCAAGAGTAGATTTCTTCTTAAAGGAAAATGGAGAAATAGTTTTAAACGAAATAAACACACTACCAGGATTTACAAAAATAAGCATGTATCCAAAACTATTTGAAGAAATAGGAATAGAATATTCAAGATTAATTGATATTCTAATAGAATTAGCAATAGAAAGGTAATAAAACATGAAAACATATAATGAAGTAAAAAAAGAAGCAAAAGAAAGATTATCAGAAAAAAGATTTTATCATTCAGAATGTGTAGAAGAAAGATGTATAGAGCTAGCAAAACTTTATGGAGTAGACGAAGAAAAAGCAAGACTAGTAGGAATAGCACACGACATAGCAAAAGAAATGACACATCAAGAAAAATTAGAATATGTACAAAAAAACAATATAATAATAGATGAAATGGAAAGAGAAAATTCACAATTACTACACGCAACAGTAGGAGCAAAAATATGTGAAAAAGAATTTGGATTTTCAAAAGACATGGTAGAAGCAGTTGCAAATCATACAACAGGAAGACCAGGAATGGATAAACTATCAAAAGTACTATTTATAAGTGATGCATGTGGAAAAGACAGAACATACGAAGATGCTAAATACTTATATGAACTAGCTAAAAAAGACTTAGAACAAGCGATATTTGAGTGCTTACATATATCAATAAATAACATAATAAAAAAAGGCAAAAAAATACACTTAAATACAGTAAGAACAATAAATGAATATTTATTATAAAAAAACGCCATAAAAGGCGTTTTTTTCTTAAAATAATATTCCAAATCGACAAAATTTGTGATATAATTAGCACGAAATTTATCCAAGATTTGGAGGATGTTAAATGATAATAAAGGATTACTACAAAATTTTAGGTTTTGAAACTAATAAAGTAAATATAGATGAAATAAAAAATGCATACAGGGAAATGGCAAAAAAATATCATCCAGATGTAAATGGAAACAATAGCAAAGCAGAAGAACGATTCAAAGACATAGGAGAAGCATATAAAACACTTTCGGATAACAAACAAAGAAGAAAATATGACAGAATGTGGCAATACTACATAGGAAAAAAAATGAAACAAAATGAGCAATACAGAAATGCAAAAATGAAAGACTTTATGGGATTATTCTTTGGAGAAAAGAAAGAAGAGAAAATAGAAGAAACAAAAAAAGTTCCAGAAAAAGGAGAAAATATATATACAGAAATAACAGCAACATTATCAGAAGCATTCTTTGGAGCAACAAAAGAATTAAAATTTAAAACAGTAGACGGTGGAAACAAAACAATAAATGTAAAAATACCAGCAGGAATCAGAGATACCGAGAAAATAAGATTAATAGGTCAGGGAAAGCTAGGAAAAAATGGAGGAAAAAACGGAGACCTATTCATAAAAATAAAAATAAAAAATACTGCAAACTTAAAACTAGACGGAATAGACTTATATACAGACTTATTAATATCTCCATGGGAATCAGCACTTAGTACAAAATTAACAATAGCAAACATAGATGGAGAAATAGAAGTAGATGTTCCAAAAGGAATACAAAGTGGAGAACAAATTATTATAGAAAATAAAGGCTATAAAGATGGAAAAGGTGGAAGAGGAAAACTAATTGCAGTAGCAAAAATAATGGTCCCCAAAGCGGTAAGTCAAGAAGAAATAGAATTATTTGAAAAACTAAAACAAATAAGCAAATTTAATCCAAGAAAACTAAAAAACACATAGTTGTTGACATAAAAACTAAATCGTAGTATAATTAACTAAGTTTGATTATACAGAAGATAAAAAATATATAAGGGGTGTAAAATGGAAGAAATTTTTGGAAAACACTTTAGTATTACAGAACCAGAAAATATAAACACTGTAATATATAAAGTAAATAAAACGGAAAAAGAATTTTTAGACAAATCACCGAAGTTTACAATGGAAAGATTAGAATACTCAGAAGAATATGTAGGAAATAATAAGAAAAAAACATTTTTTCTTATGGAACCAGCACCAGATGGAAATCAACTACTAATATTTTCTTTTGGGAAAGATAGAATTGTTGTAAATAATGGCTTTTTAGAAACGAGCACAAATATCGTAAAAGTATCCAATACACCAGTTCCAATGAAATTTCAAACTCTGTATAATGAGGAAGAGACAGAATACAGAGAATTTGAATATACACCAAACTTAAAAAGACCGATAACGATAATAGACCCAGAAACAACAGAAGAAGTAAAACCAAAATTATATTTTGATGAGAAAACAAATGAGATAAAAGGAAAATGTACTTTGCAAGCGCAAAAGACATATGTAATGATTGAATTGAAAGATAAAAAAGATAGAATTTAGCGAAAGGGGATAATAAGTAAATGAAAAATACTACAACTCGTAATGGGGATAGTAAAAATTATCACTTAAGTCCAGAAGAAGCGCAAGAGCGTTTTGAACAAACTGATAAATGCACAGTAATAGTAACAGCGCAAACAGAAGTTGGTAAAGAATGCAGCATTGATGTAATGGCGGCACAAATCAAAACTCCAACAAAAGTAAAAGATGGAATAAGACCAGAAAATCAAGGAGATTCAATAAATCCACAATATGCAGCAGAATTTAATGGAAATGGTGTAGTAATAGTAACTGATATGTCAAAAGGAAAATCAGAAAAAGCTGGAGAAAGAAAAGAAAACGAAACACAAAGAGCTGCAAGAGAAAAACTAGAATTATCACAAAGAGCTGAAGAAAAATATAATGAAGAACATAGTGGAGAAGATAGATAAAATTATAGTAACCAAAGAAAAGGATGAAGTAATATGAATTTTGGAGAAAAAATTTCCAAAGCTATTAAAAAAATAAGAGGAAAATTAATAGTTAGCATTGTACTATGGTTAATATTAACCATAGTATTTGTTGCGCCTTTTTCAATAGCATTACATTCAGCATTAGTAGCAGAAGAAGCATCAAAATGGGAAGTATTATTCTTAACATTAGGAAAACAAATAGTAAAACCAATTGAATCAATATTATTATGCTTAGGAGGAGAAACGCAGGGATACTTCTGGGCGACATTTTGGAGATTCACATTAATATATACAGCAGCAGCAACAGTAGGAATAGCAAAAGCAATGCCAAAACACCAATATGATGGAATTGAAAATGGTTCAAGTGATTGGTGTGAAAACGGAGAACAATATTCAATACTAAGCCATAAAGAAGGAATAATACTGGCAGAAAAAAATTACTTACCAGTAAATAAAAGAGGTAACGTAAATGTACTAGTAGTTGGACGGTTCAGGTGCTGGTAAATCTGCATCATACGTTATTCCTAATGCGTGTCAAATGTTAGGTTCATACGTATTTACAGACCCAAAAGGTGAACTATATGATAAAACAGCAGGATATCTAAAAGAAAAAGGATATAAAATAAAAGTACTAAACTTAGTAAGACCACAAAAAAGCGATGGATACAATCCATTAGTACATATAAGAAATGAAATAGATGTTGACGTTATTGCAAATACAGTAGTAAAAGGACAATCAGACTCAGCAAGTGGTTCAGATCCATATTGGGAAGACATGGCAGAAATGCTATTAAAAGCATTAATATATTATCTAAAAGCTGTAAGACCAGTAGAAGAACAAAACCTATCAAGCTGTGCAGAACTAGTAAGAGCGGCAAACAACAATGGAGGAGATAACTTACTTACAAACCTAATGAATCAGTTACCATTTGACCATCCAGCAAGAATGAACTATAAATCTATTGAAATTGCACCAGAAAAAACATATGGTTCAATTCTATCATCACTACAATCAAAATTAGGTAAATTTGACTCAAAAGAAATAGCAGAATTAACATCAACAAATACAATAGATTTTACAGATATAGGAAAAGAAAAAACAGCAGTATATGTTATCTCATCAGATACACACACTGCATACGACTTCTTATTAACAATATTCTTCTCACAAATGATACAACAACTATATGATTTTGCAGATGAAAGCGGAGGAGCACTTCCAGTACCAACATATTTCATACTAGACGAGTTTGCAAATATCGGTAAAATACCAGATTTCGATAAAAAAATATCTACATCAAGAAGTAGAAAAATTTCATTTAGTGTTATATTGCAGAACTTAGACCAATTAGAAGCAGTATATAAGGAACAGCACGAAACAATTATGGGTAACTGTGATACACACCTTTTCCTAGGAAGTAACTCACAAAAAACAGTAGAATATTTCTCAAAAGCACTAGGAGAAAAAACAATATTTAGAGAAAGCGAATCAATAAATAAAGATAAAAATGATTGGAAACAAGGAAAAAGCGTTTCAGAACAAAACTTAGGAAGAGCATTATTAACACCAGATGAACTACGTAGACTAGATGTAGATGAATGTATAATATATGAAAAAGGGCTAAAACCTATAAAAGCATCAAAATATTACTATTATAAATATCCAACAGATAAACAAATAAAACCATTTGCGGTTGACCATAATGCAAGAGAAGATATAGATAGGGGAAAATGGAGAAAATATAATCCATATAACCCATATGTTGAAGAAGATGAAAAAACAGAAACAACAACTAAAATAGAACAATTAGATGACCTTTTTAAAGATGATGCTGAACCAGACAAAAAGGAAGGACCAAAAGAAGAACAAAAACAAGAAACATCAAAAGTAGAAGAATTAAATGACCTTTTTGACGATGAGCCAATTGGGTTACCAATGGAACCAACAGAAGAATCAAAAGTAGAACAACCTAAAAAAACAGAGGTAGACATCCAAAAAGAATTAGAAGCAAAATTTGATGAACTATTTGGAAGTCTAAATGAAGATAATTAAAACAAATGTTTGAAAATATTGACTAGAAAATATTCATTTGATATAATCTAGTCAATATTTTTTATGTTCACAAAAGAACAAGTATTACAAGCAAAATTTTAGTTTAAATATCAAAGCATATATTAAAAGTTTATTTTGTGAACCAAAGGAGATGAAAATGAAATTTCTACATTTTGCAGACTTACACTTAGATACAAAATTTGATAGTCTTAATCAAATAAATGGATTGCCACAAAAAAGAAGATTAGAACAAAGAAAAGCATTAAGAAAAATAATAGATTATATAAAAGAAAATGATATTGAATTATTACTAATATCGGGAGATTTGTATGAACAAAAATATATAAGAAAATCAAGTATAGAATACATAAACAATTTATTCAAAGAAATACCAAATACAAAAATATTTATAACACCAGGAAATCATGACCCATACATAGCAAATTCATTCTACTCAACATATAACTGGAATGGAAATGTACACATATTCAAAGATAAAATAGAAAAAATAGATTACAAAAATATACATATATATGGATATGGATTTGCAGACTACTATTGTAAAAATTCAGGAGTAGAAGAAATAGAGATTCAAGAACCCCAAGATATTAATATATTAATAACACATGCTTCATTAGATGGAGGATCAGACGAATTAAGAGAATATAATCCACTAAGGGAAACAAAATTAAAAAAAATTGGATTTGACTACATTGCACTAGGACATATACATAAAGCATATTACAAAGAAGAAAAAAATCAAAGAATAATATATCCAGGTTCAACAATAAGTTTAGGATTTGACGAATTAGGCAAACATGGAATAATTTCAGGTGAGATACAAAAAGATGAGTTAAAACTAGAATTTATTCAGATAGACACAAGACAATATATAGAAAAAGAAATTGGTATAACAGATATTACATCTAATGAAGAAATAATAGAAAGAATAGAGAATTTAACACTAGATAAAGAAAATTTATACAAAATAATACTAATAGGGAAAAGATATTTTACAATAAACTTAGATGAAATTATAAAATTAATAAATATAGAAAACATAGTAAAAATAAAAGACCACTCAAAACCAGGAATAGACATAGAAAAAATATCAAAAGAAAACAATATAAGAGGAATATTTGTTAGAAGGATGTTAGAAAGAAAAGAAAAAGAAAACCTAGATGACGATTTTATAGAAAAAACAATAGAAATAGGATTAGAGGTATTATAATGAAAATTGAAAATCTAAAAATAAATGGATTTGGTAAATTAGAAAACAAAGAAATAGAATTTTCAGATGGAATAAATATAATAACAGGAAAAAATGAATCAGGAAAATCAACACTATTAAAATTTATTACATCAATGTTTTATGGAGCATCAAAAAATAAAAACGGAAAATTAATTCCAGATTTTGATAAATATAAACCATGGAACACAGAAGAATATTCAGGAAGAATAACATATAATCTAGATAATGGTGAACAATATGAGATATATAGAGAATTTAAAAAGAAAAGTCCAATAATTTATAATGAATCAAAAGATGATATAACAAAAAAATATCAAATAGACAAAAATAAAGAAAATACATTTTTTAGAGAACAAACAGGGATAACTGAAGAAAACTTTTTTTCAACAAGTATATCAGAACAAGAAAATGTAAAATTATCTAATAGTATGAAAAATGAAGTAATACAAAAATTAAGTAATATAGTAACAACAGGAAGTGAAAGCACATCATATGAAAAGGCAATAGAAAAATTAAATAAAAAACAGCTAGAAGAAGTAGGAAATAAAAGAAGTGTAGGTAGACCTATAAACCAAGTAGAAGAAGAAATAGAAAAAATAGAAGAAGAAAAAAAGACAGTAGAAACCTATAAAAACAAGAAATATCAAGTAGAAGAAGAAAAACAAACTCTAAAAACTGATCTAGAAGACAATGAGGTAATATTAGACTTGCTAAGAAGACAAAAAATTAATATTGAGAAAACAGAATTAGAAAAACAAAAAAACAATATATTTAAAAAAGTTTTAGAAGAAAATATAGAAAATCAAAATAGAATTCAAGAGAAGATAAAAAATGTAATAGAAGAAAGAAAAGAAGATTTAAAATCAAATAAAATTGTATACATAATAGCAATAATTATGATAATAGTAATAACAATTCCATCAATAATACTAAAAAAATACATAATGCTTATATTAAATATAATACCAATAATAAGTATGATATTTTATTTAACAAAAAAACACAAAAAAAAGCTAAAGATTAAGAAAAGTGGAAAAAAAGCATACCAAGAAAGAGCAATTTTAGAGGAAGAATTACAAAGACTAAAAGAAGATTATAATAAAAAAGAAAAAGAAATACAAAAAAGAGAAGAAGAAATATTATTAGAACAAAAAAACAATGAAGGAAGAATAACAATTGAATTTTTAAATAAAATAGATCAAGAAATAATTGAGGACATATTATCCACAAAATATGAAAACATAGTGGAATTCATTGATGAAAAGGAAAGAGAAAAAGCAGAATACAAAATAACAGAAAAAACAATAGAAGTAGACAATGAAAATATAATAAAAAAACTAGAAGATTTAGTTGAAATGGATGAAAAACTAGAGAACCTTTATGAAAAAAAAGATGATTTATTACAACTAAATAATATGTATGAAATGGCAAAAGAAGAGATTCAAAATGCATATCAAGAAATAAAAGAAAACATTACACCAGAATTTATGGAAGAATTAAAAAATATATTAAGTGATGTAACAAATGGAAAATACAATGAAGCATATTTAGATAGCGAAAACAACATTCTAATAGAAACTGAAAATGGAAAATATATGCCAGTAGAGATGCTAAGTACAGGAACAATAGACCTTATATATTTAGCACTAAGAATAAGTGCAGTAAAAGAAATAACAAAAGAAAACATGCCAATAGTATTAGACGAAAGTTTTGCATACTATGATGATGAGAGAATGACAAAAATATTAGAATACCTATCGAAAATAAATGAACACCAAATATTAATATTTACATGCTCAGAAAGAGAAAAAAACATTTTAAAAGAAAAAAATATACAACACAAAATAATAGAAATATAATAAAATAGCTAAAATTTGCCAAAAACTCAAATATGTGGTATTATAATAAATAACACGAAACATAGCTTTTATTTTTTGAAAGGATGGTATTACATGAGTATGAGTAAAGCATTTGAGAACTGGGCAAAAAATTATGTATGTGAAAGGAGTGTAGGAGGATTCAACTACCTTCGGTATGTGGTAATGTTGTCGTTGGCAAATGACATTGCACAGCTTCCGGAAAAAGAAAGAGCAGCAAAATTGCTCGAACTTGGTGTGGAATTATAAACCATCAAAAAAAGCAGACTTCTGTATGCAGAAACCTCGGAAAAATTAAAAAGTTTCCGAGGTTTTTGCGTGCTAAAAATAAAAAAATAAAAAATTTTCAAAAAAATATTGACAACCTTAATAAAATGTTGTATTATATAAAAGCAGTTGCACAAAGTAACTGATATGGGCTATTAGCTCAGGTGGTAGAGCACTTGACTTTTAATCAAGTTGTCCCGCGTTCGAGTCGCGGATAGCTCACCAAAATCAGATTGAAAAATCTGATTTTATGGCCCCTTGGTCAAGCGGTTAAGACATCGCCCTTTCACGGCGGAGACATG
>CANCZH010000020.1 GCA_947382445.1 uncultured Clostridium sp.
TTTAAATATTATATATGAAACTTAGAGTGGAAAAATTAACTCTAAGTTTTTTATATATCAGGAAAGTCAGTATGACTTTCAAATTTGTTCTAGTAAAAAGTTTTAGTTCCATAGCAAACTATTTATGTATATTACATATATGTTATAAAGGACATTTTTCTATACTTCGAGGAAATAATAACTTATATTAAAAATAGAAAAGTAAAAAGCTAGGAGGAAACTAATGAAAAAAATATTTAAGTTAATAGCAATTGTAGTAATCATATTGATTTTAGGAATATTAACATTATTTTGTAGTAAAGTGGGTAAGATATCATTAATAGAAAAAATAAAACAAAAAATAGCTAAAACAGAAGAAATAGAAACAGTAAATGGAGTTACAAGAATAGATATTACTAATTTAAAAGACAGTGGAATAATAGAACATGAGCATATTTTAAAAAAAATGAATGATGAAAAAAAACATTGGAATGAATGTACTATTTGTGGTAAGAAAGAAAATGTAGAGAATCATGAATATGCTGACAATGGTTGGACTATGGGGAACAGTTGTAGTGAAAAAAATGTACATAAATTTAACTGTGCTTGTGGGTATGGCTATGAAACAACAGAGCAAAGAACTCCTCATAATTTATTAATGAATGACACTGAGGTTTTTACAGGGTTTGATTGGTGTTCTGTTTGTCATGCTCATTTAAATCGACATAATTGTGCTAAAAGTGATGGTAGTAGAATAAATTGCTTAAATTTAGGGACATGTGTTGTTAATGGTCATGGATATACATATACAAAATCAGATTTTAAAGCACGACACAGTGGGGATAATATTAATTCAATTGATTTAAATCAAATATGTTGTAACTATTGTAACTCATATTTAGGAAAAGTTAATTATAACTATATTGAAAAAATATCAGATACAGTATTTAAGCATTATTCAAGTGTAACAGTTGCTGATAATGTAAAATATGATATTATGTCGCAAGATTCATATTTTGGAGGAAATAGTAGAATAAAAAACGATTCAACATCTGTAAATGGAACAACATGGTCTCAAGTAAATACAATAACAATAACTGCACATACAGAGTCAGTAGGAACAGTAGCTTCATTTTATTATGGAAAAATAAATGGTTCATCGTGCCAGATTAGTGTTAATAAAGCATGCAAAATTGATACCATATCGCCAACAATATCAAATATTACACAAGATAATAACGAAGAACTAACAGAATGGAGTAAAACAAAACCAATACTAGTTTCGGGAACAGAAAATTATTGTAATACAGTAAAAGTTAAAATTATAAATGAAAATGAAGAAACAGTATTTGAGGGAGATACAAAAGTTGCTAATAATAATTATTCTATTTCATGTATACCAGAAGTAGAAACAGATATAAATGGAAAAACATTTAAGGTAATAGTAATTGATAGCTTAGAAAATAGTATACAGCAAGAATTTGTAATAGCAAAAGTAGATTGTGTACCTCCAAAACCAATATCTAGTAATGATATAACAGGAGATTGGGCAAAATCGAGAAAATTCACTTTTAAAGCAACAGATTATGGAATTGGTGGAGTGTCTATTGCTTTTAATGATATTGACGATTTAGGATTAGCAAATTTTGATGATTCTGAATATAATAGAGATTATGAATTTTATGGAGACGTATACAAACCAAAACAATTATCAGTACTATATAAAGATGGACTAGGAAACATTTCAATACAAAAAGTAACAATAGAAAAATTGGATAACACAGCACCAACTATTGTAAGTGCTACTATTCATAATAATATTGTTACTGTTGATGCAAATGATAGACATGAGCAATTAGGAGAGGGGTCAGGAATAGTAAAATATAGATATATAACAAGTGAAGAAGAGCTAAATAATATAGATATATCAAAAGGTATAGAAAGTACAAGTAATAAGTTTATAGTAGATAATGTTTATAAAGTAAAATATATTTACATTGCAGTAGAGGACATGGTTGGAAATGTGAGTGATGTGTACGAATTAAGGGTTCCAAAACTTATATTAACAAGTAGTATAGATTTAAGTTTAGCAAATGGCAAATGTGGAGTTATTTTAGATTGGTCTACATATGATGTAGATGATAAATATTTTATAATATATAGAAAAGAAGAAAATGCAGTAGATTGGGAAACTATTGTAAGTTTAGATAAAAAACTAAATGGAAGTAAATATACAGATAAATTAGGAAATGATAAATTTAAGCCAGATATACCCAATATAAGTATAACAGGAGATACTTTAAATAATAATGTAAAAGTTGAAGCAACATCTAACGATAATGGTACAAAATATACTTATTATATTGAGGCATATGATGATAATAATAAATTAATAGCTGTTTCAAATGAAATTTAAATATGGGCTTATATTAATATTATTTTATGGGTATAATAGTTACAATATTTAAATGGAGGTTTTTTATGGATAGAAAAATTAGAGTTGTTCAATATGGAACTGGTAAGATGTCTGTTTACACTATGAGATATGTTTATGAAAAAGGAGCAGAAATAGTTGGTGCATTTGATGTTAATCCTGAAAAAGTTGGTAAAGATATTGGCGAAATTATGGGATGTGAGAAAAAAGGCATTGTTATTAATTCAGCAGATAAAACAAGAGAAATGTTACAAGTTTTAAAGCCAGATATTTGTATTGTTACTACAATGAGTTTATTAAATGATGTTGAAGATCCATTAATGATATGTGCTGAACTTGGTATTAATGCTATAACTACTTGTGAGGAGGCATTTTTCCCAGGAAATTCTAACCCAATGCTTACTCATAAATTAGATGAAACTGCTAAAAAGAATAATTGTACTATTACTGGTAGCGGATATCAGGATATTTATTGGGGGCAATTAATTTCTTCTATTGGTGGTTCTACACATAAGATTACTAAAATTAAAGGAAGTTCAAGTTATAATGTTGAAGATTATGGTATTGCTTTGGCTAAGGCTCATGGTGCAGGACTTTCATTAGAGGAATTTGATAAAGAGGTTGCATCAGCTGATAAAATGTCTGAAGAAGAGAGATTTAAAATTATAGAAAGTGGTGAGTTTGCTCCATCTTATATGTGGAATGTAAATCGGATGGCTTGCTAAAAAACTTGACCTTACAATAGTTTCTCAAACTCAAAAATGTGTGCCTCAAACTTGTAATAAAGATTTATTTTCTTCTACTTTGAATATGAATATTAAAGCTGGTAATGCTACTGGTATGAGTGCAGTTGTTACAAGCCAAACTAAAGAGGGAATTGTTTTAGAAACAGAATGTATTGGTAAAGTGTATGCAACAGATGAATTTGATAAAAATGAATGGACAATTTTTGGCGAACCAGATACTACTATTGTTGTTGCTAGACCTAGTACAGTAGAGCTTACTTGTGCTAGTATTGTTAATAGAATTCCTGATGTTATAAATGCTGAACCTGGTTATATTCCAACAGCATGTATGCCAGATTTGAATTATAGGGTAAAACCTTTAAATGAATATGTTAATAATTGATGTATTGAATAATAAATTTGTATAGAAAGTCACTAAAATATTTTAGTGACTTTCTTATATATTGACCATATTATAAAATATATATATACTGTTATAGAAGAAAATATAATAATAATATTATTATTGGGGAAAAATTGAAGAAGAGATATTAGGAGGAAAAAATGGCTCAGATTATATTATTGGCTTGTTTAATTTTATTAAATGCTTTTTTTGCGGCATCAGAGATGGCTTTCGTTTCTTTAAATGATACGAAGATTTCAGTTAAAGCAAAGGAGGGAGATAAGACTTATAAAAAAATTGAGAGAATGCTTAAAAGTCCAAGTAAGTTTTTAGCAACAATTCAAATTGGTATTACGCTTGCAGGTTTTTTATCTAGTGCGTTTGCATCAGATGTTTTTGCAAGTAAATTAGCAGTTTTATTATATGATTTAACTCATTTATTTTCTGTAGGTGTTTGGACTAGTATATCAATTGTTATTATTACTATTATTTTGTCTTATTTTACTTTGATTTTTGGAGAGCTTGTTCCAAAGAGAATTGCGATGGAGAATGCAGAAAAGTTTTCTAAATTTTCTATTTCAATAATTACTGCATTAGCTAAGGTAATGTCTCCTTTTGTTAAATTTTTAACATGGTCTACTGATTGTGTTTCTAAGTTATTTGGTGTTAGCAAAGAAAATGAAGAGACTGTTACAGAAGAAGAAATTAGAATGATGGTTGATGTTGGACAGGAAAAGGGAACTATTAATAATGAAGAAAAAGAAATGATTAATAATGTGTTTGAGCTTAATGATAAAGAAGTTTCTGAGATAATGGTTCATAGAACAGAGATGTTTGCATTAGATAAGGAAATGACTGTTTCAGAAGTTAGTAAAAAATTAGTTGAGGGTGATTTTAGATATAGTAGAATTCCTGTTTATGATGAAGATATTGATAGTATAGAAGGAGTTTTATATATAAAAGAATTGCTTAGAGCAAATGCTAATACTAAGATTAAAAATTTATTGAGAAAAGCTTTATTTATTCCTAAAACTAAAAGAATTGATGAGCTTTTTAGAGAAATGCAAAAGAGTAAAATTCAGATAGCTATTGTTGTTGATGAGTATGGTGGAACAGCTGGCATGGTTACTATGGAAGATGTTTTAGAAGAGATAGTTGGTGATATTTATGATGAATATGATCCAATAGAAAATGAGTATGAGAAGATAGATGATAATACTTATGTTGTTGACGGACAGATGTCTATTTTGGATTTTGAAAAATTACTAGGTCTTAAGGATATTGAAACTGAGTATGATACTGTTTCTGGTTATTTAATGGAATTATTAGATAGAATTCCAACAGAAGAGGAAAATCTTGTTATTGAAACTAAAGAGTTAGTTTTTAAAGTTGAGAAGTTCGATGAGAGAAGAATTGCTAAGGTAAAGGTTTGTAAAGTTATGACTGAAAATGAAGAAAGCAAAGAAAATGTTGAAGAATAGTAAATTGTGTAGTATAATTTTATTATTGTGAAAGTTTACAAAATCCAAATAGGAGGTGCTTTATGATAAGAGACGAATATGGATTTAAGCTGCTTATTGATAAATATGAAAGGATGTTTCGGGATGATATGTGGAAAATCTTGAAACAAAGAGATTTTCATATGTATCAACTAAAAACAGTGATTAAAGCTGCAAACGAGATGCTGGAAGTTATTTACGAAGAAATTGAAGGATGGTGTGATTCCATCAAAGAAGTATATGAAGTGGATGATGCAATTAATCCATTTCAAAAGTTCCAAGTTTTCATAATGAAAAAGTATGTAATTTATAGGTATGAGAAAGCTTTAGATGAATCGCAGAGTATAGAGCAGTCCAAAGAAAAACTGGAAAGCTTTTTGAAGCTAATTGACCCTACATATGAATCAAAGTGAAATCTGCAGCGATGGGTGGCAGTTGCCACCCGAATTTTTTATATATAGGAAAAGAAAATCCTATAATAAAGATTTGTCATTTTAAACTATGCAGTTATATTATAGAAAAAAGGAGGATAATAAAATGGTAGAAAAATTACAAGAGTTATTGGAAAACAGAAGATTTATGGAGTTACATAAATTGTTAGAAAGTATGAATAGTGCAGATTTACCGAGTATATTTGAAGAACTTAGTGAAGAGCAAATTGTAGTAGTATATCGTTTATTATCGAAAGATATGGCTGCAGAAGTTTTTGTTGAGTTAGATTCTGATATGCAAGAAAAATTGATTAATAGTTTAACTGATAAAGAATTAAAATCAGTTATTGATGATATTTTTATGGATGATACAGTTGATTTAATAGAAGAAATGCCAGCAAATGTCGTTAAACGTATATTAAAGGTACAAAAGCCAGAGGATAGAAAATTAATAAATGAACTTTTAAAATATCCAGATGATAGTGCTGGAAGTATTATGACTACTGAGTTTATTGATTTAAAAGAAAATATGACTGTTGATGAAGCTATTTCTAAAATAAGAAGAATTGGAGAAGATGCAGAAAGTGTATATACTTGCTATGTTCTAGAACTTACTAGAAAACTTATTGGTGTTGTTTCTTTAAGAGATATTATTTTGGCTAAGCCTGAAACTTTAGTTAAAGATATAATGGATGCAAATTTTGTTAAAGTGTTTACTTTAGAAGACCAAGAGGAAGTGGCTAAAAAGTTTGATAAATACGATGAAACTTCAATTCCAGTTGTTGATAATGAAAATCGCCTTGTCGGTATTGTTACTATTGATGATGCATTGGATGTATTACAGGAAGAGGTAAATGAAGACTTTGAGAAAATGGCTGCGATTACACCTACTGAAGAGACTTATTTTAAGACTAGTGTTCTTAAACATGCTGGAAATAGAATTATTTGGTTGTTAGTTTTAATGTTATCTGCTGCTGTAACAGGCGGAATTATAACAAGATATGAGAATGCTTTTGCGGCTGTTCCATTATTAGTTTCATTTATTCCAATGATTATGGATACTGGAGGAAATTGTGGTTCTCAGAGTTCAACTTTAATTATTAGAGGTTTAGCTAAAGATGAGATAAAAATAAAAGATTGGTTTAAGGCTTTATGGAAAGAAATTAGGGTTGCTTTTATTGTTGGTGTAGCGTTATTATTAGTTAATGTAGTAAGAATTAAATTTCAATATCATGATATAAATTTAGCTTTGGTTGTTGGTTTTACAATAGCATGTACTGTAATTATGGCTAAAACCTTAGGTTGCCTTTTACCGATACTTGCTAAAAAATTTAAACTAGATCCAGCTATTATGGCTGCCCCTTTGATTACTACTATTGTTGATACTTGTTCAGTTTTAATTTATTTTAATATTGCAATGTTGATAATGGGAATCTAAAATAAAACTAAAAATGAAATACCAAATTAGGTAGAGAAAAAAATATATAAAATACTAATCGACGCGCAGTTTCGAAGCTTCGAATAGAAGTTGTTAAAAACTTGTTTTTTACAACTTCTTCGAATGCGAGCAGCAAGGAGATAGTATTTTATATATTTTCTTCTCTATTTAGTTTTGTATTTTTTAGCTTGTTGGTTTTAAATTTCGAAATTATGTACATAATACTTCTAGGAGGCATGTATGGAATATAATTTTACTGAAACCGCTAAAAAAGTTATGAAAATAGCAGAGCAATTTGCAAAAGAACTAGGGCATACATATGTTGGTACAGAACATGTTTTATATGGACTAATTAAAGAAGATAAAGGAATTGTATCGCAAGTATTCAAAGAAGCAAATATTAATGCTGAAAGAATATATAAGATGGTAGAAGAAATCATCGGAAAAAATGACATAGAAATATTACAAATAAAAGGATATACACCTAGACTGAAAAAAATACTTGATATGGCTTTTGTAGAAACTAAAAAAACAGGTTCTGATTATATTTCTACTGAACATTTGCTCATTGCTATTTTTAATGATAGAGAATGTATAGCATCTCAATTAATAATTGATTCAGGTGTTAATATTGATGGATTAATAAGAAAAATGTATAGAGTAATTTACAATTATTCTGAAACAACCAATATTGATAAAGGAATAAAAAATACTGAACTAGATAAATACGGTGTTGATTTAATTACTTTAGCTAAAGAAGAAAAATTTGATGGTGCAATTGGTAGAGATAAAGAAACTGAAAGATTAATTGAAATTTTATGTAGAAGAAATAAAAATAATCCATGTTTAATAGGGGAAGCGGGTGTTGGAAAAACTGCGATTATTGAAGGATTAGCAATTAGAATTGCAAAAGGTGAAGTTGATGATTTCCTTAAAAATAAAAGAATATTAAGTTTAGATTTATCACAGCTATTGGCTGGAAGTAAGTATAGAGGAGATTTTGAAGATAGATTAAAAAAATGTATTAAAGTTATTCAAGATAGCAAAAACATTATTTTATTTATTGATGAAGTTCATATGATAGTTGGTGCTGGAGCAGCAGAAGGAGCAATTGATGCTGCAAATATTTTGAAGCCATTACTTGCAAGAGGAGAAATACAGCTTATAGGTGCTACTACAATAGAGGAATATAGAAAATATATAGAAAAAGATGCAGCACTTGCTAGAAGGTTTCAGTCTATTATTGTACATGAACCTACTGAAGATGAGGCAATTAATATTTTAAAAAATGTATCTAAGAAGTATGAGAGTTTTCATGGTGTTAAAATTTCAGAGGAAGCTATTGAGGCTGCTATTAAACTTTCTATAAAGTATATTCCTGAAAAATTTTTACCAGATAAAGCTCTCGATTTAATTGATGAGGCGTCTGCTAGAGTTAAAATTAAAAATGAAGAAAAAATTGTGAAAAAGCAAGATGTAGAGATGATAATTTCTAATTTGACTCAAATACCTATAAAGGATATTAGTGAAGAAAAAATAAAAAGATTAATTGATATAGAGGAGAGAATTTCTAAAAAGATAATAGGTCAGGAGGAAACTGTTAAGCAGGTTTCTAAATGTTTAAAAAGAGGTGCTTTGAAGATAAAGGATTCTTCAAGACCAATAGGTTCTTTTTTGTTTTTAGGACCAACAGGAGTTGGAAAGACTGAGCTAGCTAAGGTTATATCAGAAGAATTTTTTGAAAATCAAAAGAATTTAATTAGACTTGATATGTCTGAGTATATGGAGCCTAATTCTGTTTCTAAAATAATTGGTGCTCCTCCTCGGTTATGTTGGGTATGATGAGGGAAAGTCTTTAGTTGACAAGATTAGAAAAAAACCATATTGCTTAGTACTGTTTGATGAGATAGAAAAGGCTAATAATGATGTTTTAAATTTATTACTTCAAATTTTAGAGGATGGAAAATTGACAGATTCTAATGGTAATATTGCTACTTTTCAGGAGACTTTGATAATTCTTACTTCTAATATTGGTGCAGATATTATGAATAGGAAAAGGGGAATAGGTTTTAGAAATGATGAAGAGGAATTTAAAAAGGAAGAAGTTTTAAATGAGGCTAAGAGACTTTTAAAACCAGAGCTTTTAAATAGAATTGATGATATTTGCGTTTTTAATCATTTAGATGAGAAAGATATTTCTAAAATTTTTGATAATAAATTTGGTGAACTTAAAGATGTTATGGAAAAGAGAAATATAGGTGTAGAACTTACTGATAATATTAAGAAACATATTGTAGAGAAATCTAAATATTTTCAATATGGTGCACGTACTATAAGAAGAGAAATTGAGCAAAACATTGAGGATAAAATTGTTGATGGACTTATTTCAAAAGAGATAGTGCCAGGTGATAGCATAGTATTAGATTTTGAAGATGATGTAATAATAAAAAAATAATGTCAATATGGACTTAATATAATTGACACATTATTAATATAATTTTAAAAAAGTAGCTTAAAAAATTTATTTTTTTCAAGGGCTGCAATACAACTTTTATCATTTCTAAAAAAAACTTGCCTGAGCCTCTCCATGGACGTTACCATGCACCCTCAGTCAAGTTTTTTAAGAAATGTTTAAAAGTTTCCTTTTGCACTTTCAAAAATTAAATTTGTTTAAGATACTTTTTTTATTTAAAGATAATTTGTGTCAATTATATTAAGTCCATATTGACATTATTTTGTTCCGTAAATTCTATCTCCAGCATCTCCAAGACCTGGCACTATGTAAGCATCTTCATTCAAATGGTCATCAATATGTCCACAATAAATTTGAACATCTGGATGCTTTTCTTGTACACGTTTTAATCCTTCAGGAGCTGCTATAATACAAATAAATTTAATTTTCTTTACACCTTTTTCTTTTAATAAATCTATGGCATCTATTGCACTTCCACCAGTGGCAAGCATTGGATCAAGTAAAATAACTTCTTTTTTCTCAATATTTTTTGGAACCTTAAAGAAGTAATTTACTGGTTTATGGTCATTTGTATCATCTCTGTACATTCCAATATGACCAATTTTTGCATTTGGTATTACATTAAGAACACCATCTAACATTCCCATTCCAGCTCTTAAAATTGGAACAAATGCATATTTATCTTCATTTAATTTTCCTGTTTTTAGTTTAGTGATAGGTGTTTCAATTTCAGTTTGCTCTAATTCTGCATCTTCCATTGCTTTATAGCAAAGGAACATTCCTATTTCTTCTATTAATTCTCTAAATTCTTTTGTACCTGTTTTTTTATTTCTTAAAATTCCTAATTTATGTTCAATTAAAGGGTGTTTTAATTCTGTTACTGAACCTTCAAACTTTGTTACTTCAACTTTTTTTTCTGGTTCAGAAGTAGTTTCTTCTTTTTCATTTGGTAAGAATAAGTTTAGTAAAATACCTACAATTGCTGCCAAGCTCATTCCAGAAAATGTTATAGAAATATCCCCAGATCCAATAGATAATACAGCTCCACCTAATCCTAAAACAAGCATACTTGATGCAACAATTACATTTTTACTTTTTCTAAAATCTACTTGATTTTCAATTAGAACTTTTAAACCATTTACTGCGATGAAACCATATAATAGAAGTGAAACTCCACCTAGTACGCAGTTTGGAATTGAACTAACTACTGCAGTAAATTTTCCTAAAAATCCAAGAATTATTGCAAATATTGCAGCTAAGCCAATTACCCAAATTGATGCGATTTTTGTCATTCCAACTACTGATGTATTTTCACCATATGTTGTGTTTGCCGGACCTCCAAGTAAACCTGCTACAAATGTAGCGATACCATCACCCATAAGAGTTCTGTCTAGTCCAGGATTTCTTAATAAGTCTTTTCCAATGATAGCACTTAATGCTGTGTGGTCTCCAATGTGTTCAGCCATTGTAACTAATGCGATTGGTGCCATTGTTAAAGCAACTGCAAAGTTTGGTGCATAGTTTACAAATGGAATCATGAAGCTTGGCATACTAAAGAATGTTGCTGAAGTTACTGCTTCGAAATTTACTAATCCAAAGCAAATTGCTGAAATATATCCAACTACTATACCAACTAAGAAAGGAATTATTTTTAAGAATCCTTTTCCTCTTACCATTACAAGTGATGTTGTTAAGAATGTAATTAATGCTACTAGTACACTTTTCCATTCAAATACAGAGTCGGCAGCAATTCCTATTTGACCTACTGCACTTGATGCTAGTCCCAAACCGATTATCATTATCATTGGTCCTATTACTACTGGTGGTAATATTTTATCAATCCAGTTTTTTCCTACAAGTTTTATTATAAGTGAAACTACGAAGTAGATAATACCTACTAACATAACTCCTGTCATAGCTCCTGCAATTCCACCTTTAGCATATGCTGCTGCAATTGGTGCTATAAATGCGAATGAGCTTCCTAAATATACTGGTGATTTAGCTTTTGTACATAAAATATAAATTAATGTTCCAATTCCTGATGTTACTAGTGCTACTGGTATTGATAATACATTTGTTCCAGCAGCTGCATTTACTAATATTGGTACTAATATTGTTGCACCAAACATAGCAAACACATGTTGAAGAGATAATATAATCCATTGAGCAACTTTTGGTTTTTCGTTTACATCTAGGATTAAATTACTTTTCTTTGTTGTTTCTTCCATTATAATATACCTCCTTAATTTTGGAATTTTAAATTTAGAGATTAGATACAAAAAAATACTAGAAATGAATTCTAGTATTAATAATTATCTCTATATAAAAATTGAAATGATAAAACTAAGAAAGATGGCTTTCTTTTAATTGCTACATTTTGAATTAAATTGATAACTATATTTCTTAATTTATTCATTTTTAACACCCTGATTATAATATTATAATTTTTTAAATATTGCAAGATATTTTGAAAAAATAAATTTTCATATATTGCTATATTTTTTTTGTTATGTTATACTTTTTTTAGTATTATACAAAGGAGTAAAAGATGACAGGTGTACTTGTAATAATTTTTATGCTTCTTATAATGATAATTATGCTTATTGGTTTAGCTGTTGCTCAAATAAAAATGGCAGGTATGAATGTTAAAGACTTTTGGTCTTTTATAAAAGCTAATGAAACATTAAATAAGTTATATGCATTTTCAAGGAAGTATGAAAGACTAACTACAACTGAACAATTAGTTTTTTTGCGTGAAGCTGAAAGGGTTTTTGATGCTTTTGATAAAGTTCCTAATGTACTTTGGGAAGAGGAATATCAAAAATATATGGAGGTTCTTTCTACTTATAAAGATATAAAACTTGTTAGATGGGAATCAAATTAAATTATATATAAATTATTCGAGCTAGATAAATCTAGTTCGTTTTTTTATATTATTTTTATAAAAATGTTATACAAAATATTGTAAAAAATAGTGGCTATATTTTATATAATGTGATAGAATGACAAAAGTATAAAAAGGTGGAGGTTATATAAAGATGTATAAAAGAGTCTTATTAAAATTAAGTGGTGAAGCCTTAGCAGGAGAACAAAAAACAGGAATCAATGCAGAAGTTGTAGATTCAATTTGTCAGAGAGTAGCAACTATTGCAAGTAAAGGAGTTCAAGTTGGTATAGTTGTTGGTGGAGGTAATTTCTGGCGAGGAAAATATGGCTATAATATGGAAAGTGTGACTTCTGATTATATGGGAATGCTTGCAACTGTTATTAATGCATTAGCTGTTAAAGATGCACTTGAAAGTAAAGGTTTGAAAGCTGTTGTCGAAACATCAATTTCCATGGTTCAAATTGCTGAAACTTATACAAAGAGAGATACAGAAAGACATTTTGAAGAGGGAGCAGTTGTTATATTTGGTGCTGGAACAGGTCATCCATTTTTCTCTACTGATACAGGAGCAGCTTTAAGAGCAGCAGAAATTGGTGCAGACGCTATTTTAGTTGCTAAAACTATTGATGGTGTATATTCAGCTGATCCTAAGGTAGATCCTAATGCTATTAAATATGATGAAATTACTTATACTCAAGTTTTAAATGAGAACTTAAAAGTTATGGATTCAGCAGCAATTGCTATTTGCAGAGATAATAATATACCTTTGGTTGTTTTTGCATTAGAAGATCCAGAAAATATTGTAAGGGTTATAAATGGTGAAAAAATAGGAACAATTGTAAAATTGTAATAAAAATAGAAAGTTTAAAAAACTTTCTTATAATATAGAATATTAAATATAAAGGAGAATAAAATTTATGGAATTTGATAAACTTGAAGAAAGAATGAATAAAACATTAAGTGTTTTAGAAGAAAACTTTTCTGAAATAAGAGCAGGAAGAGCTAATCCAGCTATATTAAACAAAATATCTGTTGAGTATTATGGTGTACCTACACCAATAAACCAAGTTGCTGGAATTTCAGTTCCAGAAGCAAGATTAATAGTTATTCAACCATGGGATGCTAGTGTATTAAAAGATATTGAAAAAGCCATTATTGCATCTGATATTGGATTAAATCCAAATAATGATGGAAAAGTAATTAGATTATCTTTCCCAGAATTAACAGAAGAAAGAAGAAAAGATATAGTTAAAGATATTAAAAAAATTGCAGAAGAAGCAAAAGTTAGTATTAGATCTATAAGAAGAGATGGTATTGATGAGGCAAAAGATTTACAAAAAGAAGGACTTATTACTGAAGATGATTTGAAAAAATCTGAAGACCAAATTCAAAAATTAACTGATAAAAAGATTGCAGAAATTGATACAATTCTTTCTAAGAAAGAAACAGAAATTATGTCAGTTTAAAAGGAGAAATTCATGGAAGTAAATAATATGCCAAAACATGTAGGAATTATTATGGATGGCAATAGAAGATGGGCAAGAGAAAAAGGAATTGATTATAGATTAGGACATAAGCAAGGAGCTAAAACTTTAGAAAATATTGTTAGATATGCTAAAAAAATAGGGATAAAATATATAACAGTTTTTGCTTTTTCAACAGAAAATTGGAAGAGAAGTGAAGAAGAAGTTGGGGCTTTAATGTTACTTTTAAAAACTTATTTAGATGATTATGGAAAAAGAGCAGATTCTGAAAATATTAAAATAAAAATTTTAGGTGATATTAATGTTCTTTCTAGTGGCTTACAAAAAAGTATTAATAATGCAGTAGAAAGAACAAAAGATAATGATGGAATTACTTTTTCTATTTGTTTAAATTATGGCGGAAGAGACGAGATGGTTCATACTGTAAAGAAAATTGCCGAAAAAGTAAAAGATGGAATTTTAAAAATTGATGAAATTACTGAAAATACTATTTCAGATAATCTTTACACAGAGGGAATACCTGACCCAGATTTAATAATTCGTACTAGTGGAGAATTACGTACTAGTGGATTTTTAATGTGGCAGGGTGTATATTCAGAATATTTATTTTTAGATAAGTATTGGCCAGATTTTTCAGAAGAAGACTTAGATATGGCGGTAGTACAATTTCAAAAGAGAAAAAGAAATTTTGGAGCTGGATAAAATTGTGATTAAGAAAGGTTTATTTTTATGATAAAAAGATTACTTACAACAATAATTGGAATTCCACTTCTATTTATAGTGCTTATATATGGAAATAAGTATATTGTGGATATAATAGTAGCAATTTTTGCTTTTATTAGTATTCATGAATATATGAAATGTTATTCTAATAAATTTAAAACTACGAAATGGATTCGGATACCTAAGTGCTTTTGGAATTGTATTTTTACACATAATACCAAGAGAATATATTTTAACTTACTTAGGACTATTTATAGTTTCAATTGTAGCCATATTATTTATGCAAGTTGTTTTTACAGAAATGAAAACTAATAGTGCAGATATTGCAATAACTTTTTTTGGAATAGTTTATATTATTGGATTTTTTACTTTTATATCTTTACTATTTAGTTATGAAAAAGATGGTGTAAATTTAGGTAAATATTATATATGGTATTTATTTTTAACAACTTGGGGAAGTGATGTTTTTGCATACTTAATTGGACATAGATTTGGAAAACACAAATTTAGTAAAATTAGTCCTAAAAAATCAATTGAGGGGTGTGTTGCAGGAATAATTGCAGGAGTAGTTTTAACATTTATTGCGACTGCTATATTTAATAATTCCTTTGATATGAATATCAATTATATTATAATTGGAATTATTGCACTTATATTAACAGTTGTGGGACAAATTGGGGATTTTTCTGCTTCTTGTATTAAAAGATATGCAGATGTTAAAGACTTTAGTAATTTATTACCTGGACATGGGGGACTTATAGATAGATTTGATAGTGTAATTTTTGCAGCACCTTTTGCGTATTATTTAATAACATTATTAATTGGCTAGGAGGAAATTTTGATAACTTTTTTAATAAATGCTTTTAAAATTATATTTGTTTTAGGATTTTTAGTTTTAATACATGAGGGTGGACATTTTTTAGTAGCTAAATTTTTCAAAGTAAAAGTTAATGAATTTTCAATTGGATTTGGAAAGAAAATTTGGTCAAAGAAAAAAGGTGAAACTCAGTATTCGATTAGAATAGTTCCGTTTGGTGGTTATGTTAGTATGCTTGGAGAAGAAGAAAGGTCAGATGATGAGAGGTCTTTTTCTAAACAAAGTATATTAAAAAGAATTGCAATTGTTGCAGCCGGAGGAATTGTAAATATAATTTTTGGTTTACTTATATATTTCTTATTAATTGCATGTATTGGAAATTTTGCTTCAAGAAATATAGAATCAGTAGTTGAAAATTATGGAGCTAGTCAATCTGGAATTTTACCAGGTGATGAAATTATTGGAATTAATGGAAAATATGTATTTATTACTCAAGATTTAAACAATAAACTATCTAAAACTGGTGGAAATACTGTTAATTTAAAGATAAGAAGAAATGGCGAAGAAAAAAATATTGAAGTAACTCCAACAGAAGTAAAATCTAAATCAATTGGTATTTACTTAGATTCAAAATCTGATAATAAAACTAAAATATCATATATATATGATGATTCACCTGCTAAAGGTAGTTTAGAAGTTGGTGATATTATATTAGAAGCTGATGGACAGCAAGTATCTAATGATTATGAAAAATTAGTTAAAATAATAGAAAGTGCTGGAGAAAAAATATTATTAAAAATAGATAGAAATGGTAAACAACAAGAAATAAATGTTACTACAAAAGAACATTCAAATTATTATTTAGGTGTTACTTTTAGTATAGCTGATAAAGGATTCTTTACAAGGTTATATTATGGATTTTTTGAAACAGGAAATTTCGCTCTTTCTTTAGTAGATAATGTTAAGAGTTTATTTACAGGTGGTGTTTCAGTTGACCAGATGATGGGGCCAATAGGAATTTCTAAAACGGTTGCTGATACTAATAATTTTAGTGATTTTATATATTTAATGGCATTAATATCTTTATCATTAGGAATTACTAATTTGTTACCATTTCCAGCTTTAGATGGTGGTAAAATTTTTATATTATTAATTGAAGCTATTAGAAGAAAACCGATGAAAGAAAATACTGAAATATTAATACAGATGGTAGGTTTTTCATTACTTATTTTATTATCAATATATATTTCGGTTATGGATGTTACTAGATTCTTTTAAGTAGTAAAAAGGGGGACAAAAGATGAACTGTAAAATATGTGGGGCAGAATTAAAAAAGCCAGGGGAATTATGTAATAATTGTTTGAACAAATTAATGGAGGAACAAGAGAGACGTAATGACAAAACTCCATTTTATACTTTTAAAAGAGAATTTGTTTTAGGGTATGAGTTACTTAGACATTTAGAACAAATTGGTATTGTTATTTTTATGATTGTTTTGTTATTATCTGTTGATTTAGCATACTGGAATTATGCTATTTTAATTGCTGTGATATTTTCAGTTTTTGGTATTGGATATTTATTATATTTAAAAATTCAAATAAATTCTGGTATTTGTACTTTATATCAAACTAAGTTAGTTTTTCAGTATGGAGTTTTTAGAAAAAAAGTTAAAGAGATTCCTTATGGTGAAATAGATGAAATTTATTATCGCTTAGGAAATGCTCAACAATTATTTAAACTTGGGACAATTGTAATAAAGAAGAAAACAAGAAATTTGTTAGATAAACACACATATATAGAATCAGTAAGAAATATTGAAACTGTTTTTGGAAAAATTGAAGAAGTATTTAAATAAGGTGGCAAAATAAAATGCAAAAAGTTAAAGATATATTTAGCGATTATCAAAATAAACAAGAGAATATAAATGAAGCTGAATTTTTGAAAGCAAACTTGTACAAAAAAAGTAATAGACTAGAAGTATGTTTAACAAGTAATCAAAAAATCTCAATTGATGAAGTTTCTAATTTTGAAGATTATATTGTAAATAGATTTAAAGTTTTTACTGCTAGAATTGAGATTGAATATGTAGATGTGGATGTTGAACCAACTATTGAACAAGACTGGAAGAAAATTATTGCGTATATGTCTAAAAAAGAGCCTATGACAAGGGCTTTGCTTTCAAATAGTACTGTCTCTATTGATAACAGTACTATTTGTGTTACTCTTAAAATGAAAGGAAAAGACTTTCTTTGTTCTAAAAAATTTGATAAGGGGTTAGAACATTTAGTTTATAATTTATATAATAAACGTTATAAAGTTATTTATGAAGAAGATGAAGTAAAAAGTAAAGAAGAATATGAAAAGTATTTGAAAGCTCAAGAACATGAGGCAATGCTTTATGCTAAAGAAATGGCAAGACGTGAGGCTGAGGAGAGAGCTAATAGACCAGTATTAGTACAACAGGATGTTACATCTGGAGAAACTATTGTAGAAAATGTTAAAAATGATATGCCAGATGGATTAATACTTGGTAAGACAGTTAATATTAAAAGTAAATTTGCAAATATTTCAAATATTAATGATAGTACAACTAAAGTTAATATTGAGGGTGAAGTTACTAATGTTACTTCAAGAGACATAAAAAATAATAGAGTTATTTTAAGTTTTAGTGTTGATGATGGAGAAGCAAGTATTGTATGTAAATCATTTATTGATTCAAATTTGAAAGATGGAATTTTGAATAAACTAAAAGAGGGACAAGGTGTAAAGGTTGATGGTGTTGCAAAATATGATGATTATGCAAATGAAATAACTATTATTGCTAATAATGTTTTAATGTCTAATTTTAAACTTTCAAAGAGTGGAGAATCAGTTTCAGATGTTCAAGATGCAGGTGCTCCAGAAGAGCAAAGTCCATTAATTTATGGAAGAAGTTTAAGTATTAAAACTCCAATGATAAAAATTATTGATATAAATAATGATACTGATAAAGTTTGTTTAGAGGGAGAAATTATTAGTACTGATACACGTGATATTAAAGGTGATAGAACTATTTTAATGTTTAATCTTTATGATGGTAGTAGTACTATGACAATAAAAGCTTTTGTTGAAACAAAGAAAACAAAAGATGTTTTAGGAAGATTAAAAAAAGCTAAAGGTGTTAAGATAGATGGTGTTGCTAAGTATGACAATTTTGCAAAAGAAATTACAGTAATGGCTAATACTATTTTAGAAACTGCTGGTAAATCTAAAGTAAAAAGAATGGATAACGCAGAAGAGAAGAGAGTTGAACTTCATATGCATACTAAGATGAGTCAAATGGATGCTGTAACATCTGCTGAAGATTTATTAAAAAGAGCAATTAGTTGGGGATGGAAATCTATTGCTATTACAGACCATGGTGTTGTTCAGAGCTTCCCAGAAGCACACAAATATTTAGGAAAAACAGGAGCTGATTTAAAAGTTATTTATGGTGTAGAGGCTTATTTTGTTCCTGATAAAGATCCTAGTGTTGTATTTCCAAAAAAACAGAATATTGATGGAGAATATTGTGTGCTTGACTTAGAAACAACAGGGTTATCTTTTAGAACAGAAAAGATTACTGAAGTTCGGAATAATTAAAATGAGAAATGGTGAAATAATTGATGAGTTTGAGTGTTTTGTAAATCCAGAAAAGCCTATTCCTCAAGAGGTTGTTGAAGTTACTCATATCACTGATGATATGGTGAAAGACGCAGAAACAATAGATAAAGTTATTCCAAAAATTATTGATTTTATTGGTGATAGTGTTTTAGTTGCACATAATGCTGATTTTGATATTGGCTTTTTAAAGCATAATTTTGCTGAATATGGATATAGCCTAGAAAATACATATATTGATACATTGAGGTTAGCAAAAGTTGTATTCCCAGATATGAAAAAATATAAACTAGGAATGATTGCTGATAAATTAGATATAGTTGTAGAAGTTGCTCACCGTGCTTTAGATGATGTTAAAACATTAGTGGCTGTATTTAATGTAATGATAGAGAAATTAAAAGAAAAAGGTGCTAAAACAGTTGATGATATTGATGTAGTTTTTGCAGGAGAAAAAGATGCTTATAAAAAGCTTCCATCATATCATGCTATAATTTTAGCTAAGGATTATGTAGGTTTAAAAAATTTATATAAACTTATTTCATATTCTCATTTGGATTATTTTTATAAAAAACCACGTATTTTGAAGAGTTTATTTGAAAAATATAGAGAAGGTTTGATTTTAGGAAGTGCCTGTGAAGCAGGTGAGTTATATAGAGCTATTGTTGCTGGAAAACCAGAAGAAGAAATTGAGGAAATTGCTAGATACTATGATTATTTAGAAATTCAGCCTATTGGAAATAATGAATATATGGTTAGAAATGGTACAGTAGCAGATGATTTTGAACTACAAAATATTAATAGAAAAATTGTTGAACTTGGTGAAAAGTTAAATAAGTTAGTTGTTGCAACTTGTGATGTTCATTTTATGGATCCACAAGATGAGATTTATAGACGTATTTTACAAGCAGGACAAAAATATGATGATGCAGATTTCCAAGCACCATTATATTTGCGTACAACAGAAGAAATGCTTGATGAATTTGCTTATTTAGGTGATGAGAAAGCATATGAAGTTGTTGTAACGAATACAAATAAAATTTCAGACATGTGTGACTTAATTAGCCCAATATCTGATGAAAAATGTCCTCCTCATATTGAGGGATGTGAGCAGACTATTAAAGACATTGCATATGATAAAGCTCATGAATTATATGGAGAAGAACTTCCAGAGATAGTTCAATCAAGACTAGATAAAGAACTAGATTCTATTATAAAAAATGGATTCTCAGTTATGTATATTATTGCACAGAAACTTGTTTGGAAATCTAATGAAGATGGATATATAGTTGGTTCCAGAGGTTCTGTTGGTTCTTCTTTTGTTGCTAATATGACTGGTATTACAGAGGTTAATTCGCTTCAAGCACATTATAGATGCCCAAATTGTAAGTATTCGGATTTTTCAGATTATGGTGTTAAAAATGGATTTGATTTGCCTGATAAAGATTGTCCTAAATGTGGACACAAATTAGATAAAGATGGTATGGATATTCCTTTTGAGACTTTCTTAGGATTCAATGGTGATAAAGAGCCTGATATTGATCTTAACTTTTCAGGAGAATATCAAGCTAAGGCTCATAAATATACAGAAGTAATTTTTGGAAAAGGAACTACTTTCAAAGCTGGAACTGTTGGTACAGTAGCGGATAAAACAGCTTTTGGATATGTTAAAAATTATTTTGAGGAAAGACATATTCCAGTTACAACTGCTGAAATATCAAGGCTTTCTACTGGTTGTACAGGTATTAAAAGAACTACTGGTCAGCACCCTGGTGGAATTATAGTTGTTCCAAAGGGAAGAGAGATTTTTGAGTTTTGTCCTGTTCAACATCCAGCAGATGATCCAGAATCAGATATTATAACAACACATTTTGATTATCACTCAATTGACCAAAACTTACTTAAGCTTGATATTCTTGGTCATGATGATCCGACAATGATTCGTATGTTATTTGATTTAACTGGTGAAGACCCAACTAAGGTTCCTCTTGATGATAAAGAAACTATGTCTATTTTTAAATCAACAGAGGCACTTGGAGTAACTCCTGAACAAATCCATTCTGAAGTTGGTACTTTTGGTGTACCTGAGTTTGGAACTAAATTTGTTAGAGGAATGCTTGTTGACACAAAACCTACTACTTTTGGTGAACTTATAAGTATTTCTGGATTATCACATGGTACAGATGTATGGTTAGGTAATGCTCAAGATTTAATTAATCAGGGAATTGTTACATTAAGTGAAGCAATTGGTTGTAGAGATGATATTATGGTGTATTTAATGAAAAAAGGATTAGAACCAAACCATGCTTTTAAGATTATGGAGACAGTTCGTAAAGGTAAAGCTTTAAAAGACCCAGAAAAATGGGCTGAGTATGTTAAAATTATGAAAGAACATGATGTTCCAGAATGGTATATTAAATCATGTGAGAAGATTAAGTACATGTTCCCTAAAGCCCATGCTGCTGCATATGTTACTAATGCTTTTAGAATTGCTTGGTTTAAGGTTCATAGGGCTGTTGCATATTATACTGCATATTTTTCTATCAGAGCAGATGGTTTTGATTATGATTTAATGTGTAATGGTAAAGAAAAAGTTTTAAATAAAATGCGTGAAATTGATTTAGCAGGAAATGCAGCTCTTCCTAAGGATAAAGATATGTATCCTATTTTGGAACTTGTTTTAGAAATGTATGAAAGGGGTATTAAGTTTTTACCTGTTGATTTGTATAAGTCTGATGCTACTAAGTTTCAAATTGAGGATGGTAATATTAGACCTCCACTTAATAGTGTTCCTGGTCTTGGTACTGTTGCTGCTCTTGGTATTCAAGAGGCAAGAGAAGAAGAGAAGTTTATGTGTATTGATGATTTGCAGATGAGAGCTAAGGTTGGTAAGTCTGTTATTGAAGTTTTGAGTAATGCAGGTTGCCTAAAAGGAATGACACAGAGTAATCAGATGTCGCTTTTTGCATAACATTCAAAAAGTAAACAAAACATTATAAAGAGAGGATAAAAATGGGAGAATATAGTTTAATTTTTACATGGAAAACGGCTGGAATATATTTGATTGTTATTAATATAGTAGGTTTTCTTATTATGGGATTTGATAAATGGAAAGCTAAAAGAGGTTCTTGGAGAATTCCAGAAAAAACACTATTTACCATTACATTAATGGGTGGTGGTGTTGGAACTATTGCTGGAATGTATACTTTTAGACATAAAACTAAGAAATTATATTTTACTATTGGATTTCCAGTTATATTAATTGCAGAAGCTATTTTAGTGATTGATATAGTTGTAAAGTTTGTTATAAAATAGAGAAGTAGCAAAAAAATGCTACTTTTTATATGTTGTAAAAGGATAAGGAGTAAGTCAATATGAATAAAATTTTAATTGTAGAAGATGACAAAAATATAAGTAATATGATTTATGAGTTATTAAAATTAAACAAATATGAATCAGTTGTGGCATTTGATTCAATTCAGGCTTTACAGAATCATAATAAGTCTATTGATTTAGTATTGCTAGATTTAATGTTACCAGGAATTAGTGGAAAAGAACTTATCAAAAGACTAAAAAAAATAAATAATTGTCCAGTAATTGTTGTTAGTGCTATTAGTGATGTTGATATGAAAGTTTTATTGTTTGATTTAGGTGCAGATGATTATATTACTAAGCCTTTTCAGAATAAAGAACTTATTGCTAGAATAAAATTAGCTTTAAAACATAATGGAAAAGATGAAATTTTACATTATAAAGATTTAAAATTAAATACAGAAAGTTATGTTGCTATATGTAATGATAAAGATTTAGAGCTTACTAAAAATGAATTTGAAATATTAAAATTACTAGTCATAAATAAAAATCAAATAGTAACTAAATCTATTTTATTTGATGATGTTTGGGGAACAAAAGATTCAGCTGATGAAAATACTTTGAATGTGCATATAAGTAAAATACGAAATAAGCTAAAATTGGCTAATCCAGATGAGGAATATATAGAAACAATTTGGAAAATTGGATATAAATTAAAATAATTTTATTTTATTAAGAGTTTTTTAAGAAGTTATAATTATACTCCTATTGTGTAAGGAGGAAGAAATATGAGTGAAATAATATTAAAAACTCAAAATTTAGGTAAACACTATAAAAATTTTGTGGCATTAGATAATGTTAATATTAACGTTCATAAAGGTGATATTTATGGCTTAATTGGTAGAAATGGTGCGGGTAAAACTACTCTTATGAAAATTGTTACAACGCTTGCTAATAAAACATCTGGTGGTTTTGAACTATTTGGAAAAGCAGATAATGATTTAACAAGTATTAAAAGAAGAATTGGATGTTTGATAGAGAATCCAGCATTTTTCCCGAATTTGTCTGCTTATAATAATTTAAAATATTATGCAATTCAAAAAGGTATAATTGATAAAAGTAAGATAGACGAGGCTATTGAGCTAGTAGGATTACAAGAAGCAAAAAATAAAAAGTTTAAAAATTATTCTTTAGGAATGAAACAAAGATTAGGTATTGCTTTTTCAATTTTAGATAATCCTGATTTTATTATATTAGATGAGCCTATAAATGGACTTGATCCAATAGGAATCAGTGAACTTAGAGATACTTTTAAGAAATTAAATGAAGAAAAGAAAATTACGATATTAATATCTAGTCACATTTTAAGTGAGTTGTATTTAATAGCAAATAGATTTTGTATAATAGAAAAAGGAAAAGTATTAAAAGAAATAACAAAAGAGGAGCTAGATTCCGAATGCAGTAAATGTATTGTTATTAAAACTAAAGATATACAAAAAGCTACTGTGGTTTTAGAACAAGAATTAAGTACAAATAATTATAAAGTTATAGATAATACTGAGATTCGACTATATGACTATTTAGAAAATAGCAGTAAAGTAAATAAGATTCTAATAAAAAATGATGTTGATATCATTAGTTTATATGAAACAGGTATTACATTAGAAGATTATTTTAAATCAGTCATAAAGGAGGAAATTTAGTATGTTAAATATAATAAAATCAGATTTGTTTCGTATATTAAGAGGAAAAGCAATATATATTGCAATAATTTTAATGCTTGGAATGACTCTTACATCTGTAATAGGGATGTCACCAGGATATGTTGGAATA
>CANCZH010000021.1 GCA_947382445.1 uncultured Clostridium sp.
AATATCTATATAGTGATGAAGATTTATATTATTTCATGGATAATGAAAGTTATGAACAAATACCACTTAATAAAGAACAAATTGGTGATGCCTTAAAATTTATTAAAGAAAACATGAATTGTAAAATACTTTCTTTTAAAGGAAATGTATTTGCTGTTGAACCACCTATGTTTGTTGAATTAGAGGTTACATATACAGAACCAGGATTTAGTGGAAATACTACAACAACTTCTGGTAAACCAGCTACACTTGAAAATGGATATGAAATATCAGTACCACTTTTTGTAAATATTGGTGATGTAATTAGAATTGATACTAGAACTGGTGAATATATGGAAAGAATTTAGTCAGAAGGAGAAAATTGCTTAGTGTCAAATTTAGAAGAACAATATCAAAAGATGATTGAAACTTTAGAAAATACCATTAAGGATGAAAAAGAGCTAACTAAGGCTAAAGAACAACTTGATGATATTGTATCTATTGTGGTTGATGATTGTAGTCAAGTTCTAGATAAGTATGATGAGAAAATACAAATAATAGAAAATAGAAATAGAGATTATGAAGCACGAATTACTGATTTAGAAAATCGTTTAAGATACTTTGAAAAGATGGTTGAACTTGATGATTATGATTTTTTTATTACATGTCCTTATTGTGATTTTGAGTTCCAAACTGATTATGATGACGAAATTACTGAAATAATGTGTCCTGAATGTGGTCAAATATTCGATGTTGATTGGAACGAAGATGAAGAAGATTTAGATGATGATAATAATGAAGAATAGATTTTAAAAATATGATAATGGATTGACGGCTTTGCCGTCTTTTTTTATTGTTAAATGTAGATGACATCCGTGTAGTAGCACCGATTTGTTGGGTTTCCAGATGAATCTTTATATGGATTATTAATTATGCCATATACATTTTTGGGTCCAACATATGCTACTATGTTTTGCTGAGTTACAAAGTCACCTATTTTAAATATGTATTTAGGGGAGACGTGGCAATAGGATGATTCTAATTCTCCATTTTTTACAGTTATTGTATATCCGACCTGCTCCTTTAAAGCCAGTAAAGATTATTTGTCCTGAGAAGCAGGCATAAATGGGTGTATTTTCTGTTGCTGCAATATCAATTCCAGAATGGTATGTTGATGCACCAGTTGTAGGAGAGGTTCGTTTTCCAAATGGAGAAGTGATATTTTTATTTCCTGGGAGTGGCCAATAAAATTCTGAAATTTCAGAGGAAAAAGCATCTTGATTTGGTGAATTTATTATTATGATAAAAAAAGAAATAAAAATGATAAATAGTATAATTGGGATATAAAGTTTAAAAAAAGAGTTATACATGAAATTCCTTTCTGGTATAGCCCTTTTTTATTGGCAGGAGTACTAGGATTCGAACCCAGACAAGCGGTTTTGGAGACCGATGTGCTACCATTGACACTATACTCCTATATTTTTCTGACTTATTAATTATACACAAAACTTTTTTTAAAATCAATACTAAAATGAAAAAACAGCAGAAATTTTTTAATCTGCTATTTTTTCATTTGTATAAAGATTTAAGAATTTATGTCATGTTCAATTAATTTTTCTACTATTTGTATTGCATTTGTTGCAGCACCTTTTCTAATGTTATCTGCGACTACCCAAATGTTAAGACCAAAATCTACTGATTCATCTCTACGTATTCTTCCAACAAATACTTCATTGTGCTCAGATGCATTTGTTGCTAGAGGATAAAGATTATTAACTGGGTCATCTTCAAGAATTATTCCAGGATAATTTTTTAAAATAGTACGTACTTCATTTAAGTCAAAGTCATTTTCAAATTCAATATTGATTGATTCGCTGTGTGAATTTAAAACTGGAACTCTTACTGTTGTTGCTGTAATTTTTAAGTCTGGTCTATGTAAGATTTTTCTTGTTTCATTTATCATTTTCATTTCTTCTTTTGTATATCCATTATCAAGAAATACATCAATATGAGGTAAGCAGTTATTATATATTGGGTGTGGGAATTTTTTTGGTTCTAAATTTTTTGAAGTGTTATAAAAATCATCAACACCGTTTTTTCCTGCTCCTGATACTGCTTGATATGTAGAATATACGATTCTTTTAATTTTATATTTTTCATCTAATGGTTTTAGTGGAACTACTGCTTGAATTGTAGAGCAATTTGGATTTGCTATAATTCCTTTATTTTGATATGCATCTTCAATATTTACTTCTGGAACTACTAAAGGAACTTCTGGATCCATTCTAAATGCACTACTATTATCAACAACAATACATCCTTTAGATGCTGCTATTGGAGAGAATTTTTTTGATGTATCTCCACCTGCTGAAAATATTGCAAAGTCGAAACCTTCGTCAAATGAATCTTCTTTTAATTCACGAGTTATATATTCTTTTCCCATGAATTCAATTTTTGTGCCTGCTGACCTTGAAGAACAGAAAAAGGCATATTCAGAAATTGGAAGATTGAATTCTTCTAATACTTGAAGTGCTTTTCTACCAACTAATCCAGTGGCACCAACTAATGCTAATTTGTATTTTTTCATATTAAAAACCTCACTTTGTGAGTGGTAAAAGAAAAAAATATAATTATATTTTTTTTACTTGTAGCATTATATAATATTTATAAAAAAAAATAAAGTGATAAAAATTTAAAAAAAGTGAAACTAAATTAGTTTATTAATTGTCTAATATATGTAGAGTGAAAATTTATAGTAAAAAAATGTAAAAATTTGCCTTGTAAATTACTATTAAAGAGTGATAATATTAGTAGTAATAAAAATGAAGTTAAGAAAGGAAGAATTATGAGAAAATTATATTCAGTTTTTTTAAGTTTGATTTTTATTTTTTTTGTTTTTATAGTATTTTCAGGTAGTAGTGAAGCTACTGAAAATGGAAATTCTAAAATTGAAGATGGAACTTATGTTATTAAATCGGCATTAAACGAAAATATGGTACTAGATGTTGCAGGTGGAAGTAAAAGTAATGGTGCAAATGTTCAACTTTGGCAGTATAATGGGGTATTAAATCAAAAATTTGATATTAAATATATTAAAGATGGATATTATGAAATAAAAATAGCTCATTCAGGAAAAATGTTAGATGTGCAAAATGAGGGTAAAGTAAATGGTACTAATGTGCAACAATGCGAGAAAACAAATTGTGATGCACAAAGATGGTTTATTAAAGATGTTGGAAATGGATATTATAGCATAGTTTCAAAATGTAATGGATTATATTTAGATGTACATTGGGCTTGGGCTAGAAATGGTGCTAACATTCAGGTTTGTGAAAATGCAAACAATAATGCTCAAAAATTTATTTTGAAAAAAATAGGTGTAACTAAATCAGAAAAATTAATAGAAGATGGAATTTATCAGATAGAGACTGCTTTAAATAAAAATTATGTATTAGAAGTTGCAAATAGTTCTAAAATAAATGGTGGAAATATTCAGATTTGGCAAAATAAAAATGCTAAAAACCAGCAATTTAAGCTTAAATATAAAACGGAAGGATATTATGAAATATCAGCTGTACATTCTGGAAAATTGTTAGATGTGCAAAATGAGGGAAAAACTAATGGAACAAATATTCAACAATGTGAGCCAACAAATTGTGGTGCACAAAGATGGATAATTCAAGATGCAGGTAATGGATATTATAATATAATTTCAAAATGCAATGATTTGTATTTAGATGTACATTGGGGATGGGCAACAAATGGTTCTAATATTCAAGTTTGTGAGGGAACAAAGAATAATAATGCTCAGAGGTTTGCTTTTAGAAAAGTAGAAGAAGCACAAAAACCAGTAGCTAAAAAAACTATTGAAGATGGTATATATCAAATACAATCTGCTTTAAACCCAAAATATGTATTAGAGGTTGCAAATGCTTCTAAAGCAAATGGCGGAAATATTCAAATTTGGGAGAATAAAGGATATACAAGTCAACAATTTAATGTTAAATATAAAACAGAAGGATATTATGAAATATCAGCTGTACATTCAGGAAAACTATTAGATGTGCAAAATGAAGGGAAAACTAATGGAACTAATATACAACAATGTGAATCAACAAATTGTGATGCACAAAGATGGATAATTCAAGATACAGGTAATGGATATTATAATATAATTTCAATATGTAATGAGTTATATTTAGATGTACATTGGGGATTAGCAACAAATGGTTCTAATATTCAAGTTTGTGAGGGAACAAAGAATAATAATGCACAAAAATTTTCTTTTAAAAAAGTTGAGAAACAAGTAAATAAGAAAACTATTGAAGATGGTGTATATCAAATTCAGTCTGCTTTAAATAGTAAGTATGTTCTTGAAGTTGCTGATTCTTCTAATAGTAATGGTGGAAATGTTCAGATTTGGCAAAATAAGAATATTATGAGCCAAAAATTCCAAGTAAAATATAATAATATAGGTTATTATGAAATAACGGCTATACATTCTGGAAAATTATTGGATGTACAAAATGAGGGAAAGACTAATGGAACTAATATACAACAATGTGAATCTACTAGTAGTGACGCACAAAGATGGATAATTCAAGATGCAGGAAATGGATATTATAATATAGTTTCAAAATGTAATGATTTATATTTGGATGTACATTGGAGCTGGGCAACAAATGGATCTAATATTCAGGTTTGTGAGAAAGCTAATAATGATGCTCAGAAGTTTAAATTTGTTAATACAAAAGTTTTACAAGAGAAAACATATAAGATTTCTATGAAGAAAAATTCTGATAAAGTTTTAGATATAGCATATGGAGCATGGTACAATAATGCTAATGTACAAATTTGTTTTGAAGATAATGTTAAACAGCAAATGTTTGATATCAAATATGTAGATGATACATATTTTAAAATTGTTGCATTACATTCTAATAAATCTTTAACAGTTTTAGATGATGGAAATGTATGTCAAAGTGATACAGGTGATGATAATCAACTATGGTCTATTCGGGCCAGCTAAAAATGGAACATTTTATTTAATATCAAAGAAATATGGAACATATCTTACTGTTCAAGGAAATAATACAGCTGATGGCACAAATATAAGAGTTGATAAGAAAGTTAGTAATGATTCACAAATGTTTAGGTTTGAAGAAATAACCGGTGGAAAAGTAGGTACTTATGGAAAAAGTGGACTTGCTTATAAAGGAATTTCAGATAGAACAGATTTGAATTATTATAGATATGGTGCAGGAGAAAATGTGTTTTTTGCAATTTTTGAAGTACATGGATTTGAAGACAATTGGGATTTTGATGGACAGGAATTAACTAATATTGCTAATGATTTTTATAATAAATTAATAGCTGATAAAGATGAATATATAGCTAAAAATTGGACAGTTTATGTAATACCAAATGTTAATCCAGATGGATTATATCATGGAAATTCAAATATGGGACCAGGAAGAACTACTATATATAGTAATGCTCCTGAGCATAAGGGAATTGATATAAATAGATCTTGGGAAATTCCTGGTGTTACATACAAAAAGTTTACAGATAACAGAAATTATAATGGAACTGCTGGCTTTCAAGCTTATGAAGCTGTTGCATTACGAGATTTCTTACTTAAAAATAAATCTACAAATGGTCAGACAATTTTGATTGATTTACATGGTTGGGAAAATTCTTTTATTGGCGATGGAGAAATTGGTTCTGAATATTTTGCTCCTAATTTTCCATCAGCAACTAAAAAATATGAATCATATGGAAATCAGTATTTGATTACTTGGGCGAAATCTGTTTTAGGTGCAAGATCTGCATTAGTAGAATTACCAAGTTGGATTAAGAGTCATAATGATGTTGTAACTGAAAAGTTATCAAGTAAATATATTAATTCAGTTACTAATATGCTAAAAAATATTTCTATTAATTCTCCAGTAAAAATGGCAGTTAGAAAGGTAGGAAAAGCTAAAAATATAGTAACTGATGAAGAACAATTTAATGTTGCTTTTGCAGGAATGATTAAAGGAGCTATACCTACTGAAAATGAAGTTAATGAATTTAAAAATAAATTACTAATAAATAATGGTGTTTGGGTAGAAGAAAAATCAAAAGATAGAGTGCTTAAATTAATAAATGAATTTACAAATTCAGAATATGGTGTTAATTCTAATGGATATTTGATTATAATAAATAAGAGTGAAAAAAATAACGAATATGATGAATTTATGTATAATTTAATAAATTCAAATAAGAAATACATATTATCAAGAACTGGTAATTTATATGCAAGAGACATTATAACTTCACAAATCACAAGTACAGATTATGAAGAATTAGACAAATATCAAACATATGATTATGCTATAAATGGTGATAATATGTTGATAGATATAACAACTAATAGCAAAGGACTATTAACAAATAAAGAAATAATGGATAGCATAGTAAAATTACTTAATTAAATAAATTAGATAAATTAGATAAATATGCAAAACTAGAAAAAGTTTAGGAAGAAAAGAAATCACTTTTTGATAAGTACAAACGGAAATTTCGAAATATTTTCTTAAAAAAATTAACTGAGGGTGCACAGAACTTGTATGTGGAGAGGCTCAGTTAATTTTATTTAGAAAATATCGAAATTGAAGAGAAGACCTTAGCAAAAAGTGATTTTTTTCTCCTAAACTTAAACTATTATCAATATAATAAATTATTTAATAAAGAAAGTTAAAAATTTTATAATATAATTTGTGAAATTTTATTTTATATGTTAAAATGTTTTTGGCAAATAGGGGAAAAATTTGGAGGAGTTTAATGAAAAAACAATTATACATAAACTTAATAGCACAAACATTAGCATTTGCAGTAAACTTAGCAATAAGTTTCTTCTTAACACCATTTATAGTTAACCATATAGGAGTAGAAGCAAATGGATTTGTAGGACTAGCCAATAACTTTGTTGAATATGCACAACTAATAACTGTTGCACTAAATTCAATGGCAGGAAGATTTATAACAATAAAAATACACCAAAAAAACGAAGAAGATGCAAACAAATACTTCACTTCAGTATTTTTCGCAAACTTATTCTTATCAGTAATTCTAACAATTATATTTATATTCATTATTATTTTCTTAGGAAATCTTGTGAATATTTCAAATGATATTATAATTGATATAAAAATCTTATGGGCACTTATTTTTGCAAACTTTATTATAAGTATATTCACATCAATATTTTCTATATCAACATTTGTTGAAAATAGACTAGATTTAACCGCTAGAGCAAATATAAGAGGAATACTTATAAAAGCAGCTATCTTAGTTATTTGTTATAAATTCTTTAGACCATTTACTTTTTATGTTGGTATAGCAATGGTTATGTGGGGACTAAACAATTTAATTAGTCACATTATTTTAAAGAAGAAATTAACTCCTAATTTGAAAATAAATAAAGAATATTTTAGTTTCAAATATTTAAAAGAACTGTTATCAGCAGGGATTTGGAATTCTGTATCTAAATTAAGTTCTATATTATCATCTGGTTTAGATTTAATAATTACAAACATTTTTGTTAATTCAGTTGCTATGGGAGTGATGAATTTATCTAAAACAATTTCAAATATAGTATTATCATTGTTTGGAACTTTAGCTTCCATATTTGCACCACAACTTACAATAGCTTTTGCAGAAAATAATTCAGATGAAATGAAAAAACAACTTATATCATCAATTAAAATTATGGGATTATTTTCAGCTATTCCAGTTGCAGTTTTAATTGGATTTGGAAAAAACTTTTATGAACTATGGGTACCATCGCAAAATGCAGTATTATTACAAATTTTAACAATAATTACATGTTTAAATTTAGTTTTTGCATTACCATTAGAGCCTCTATATAATATTTTTACTGTAAAAAATAAAATAAAAACATCTTCAATTGCATTAATAATTTTTAGTGTTTGCAGTATAAGTACTGTTTTTATTGGATTAAATTTCATACATAATGAAGATACAAAAATTATTTATATAGCATGTGTTGGAGCTTTTTATAATATTGTAAGAGTGTTAACATTTTTACCTATTTATGGTGCAAAATGCTTAGAATTTAAAAAGACTACTTTTTATCCTGCAATATTAAAAAATACATTATCTGTTGTAATCTTGGTATGTATAGCATTTGGAATTAAATTTATATTAAATATTAATTCTTGGATAAAGATGATTATTGGTTGTATGTTACTTGGTATACTAGGATTAATAATTAATATTTTTATATTATTTAATAAGGAAGAAAGAAATGAAAATATAGTATTAGTTAAAGAATATTTAAGTAAAATAAAAGGAAAAGTGAGGGAATAATATATGGCAATTCCTAAAATAATTCATTATTGTTGGTTTGGAAAAGGAGAAAAACCAGAATTAGCAAGAAAATGTATTGAATCTTGGAAAAAGTATTGTCCAAATTATGAATTTAAAGAGTGGAATGAGGATAATTTTGATATAAATTCTAATGAATATGTTAAACAAGCATATGAATCTAGAAAGTTCGCTTTTGTTACTGATTATGTTAGATTATATGCATTATATCATGAGGGCGGAGTGTATATGGATACTGATGTTGAAGTATTAAAGCCAATTGATGAATTTTTAAAACATAAAGCATTTTCAAGTTTTGAAAATAACAATATGATTCCAACAGGATTAATGGCCGCTGAAAAAGGAAATGAGTGGATAAAAGATTTACTTAATGAATATAATGATTTAAAATTTATTGATAAAGATGGAAAAATGGATTTAACTACAAATGTTACCAGAATAACTAATTTAACCAGAGATAAATATGGATTAAAACTAGAATCTTCTTATCAAGATTTAAAAGATGGAATTGTTACAATGTATCCACATGAATATTTTTGTCCGAAAGATTGGGAAACTGGTAAGATTAATTTGACTGAAAATACATACACTATACATCATTTTTCTGGTTCATGGCATGGTGAAGCGGAGAAAAAACAAGCAGATGAATATAGAAAAAGATTAAAAAAATATATAGATAAATATGGTGAAGAAGATGGTAAAAGAAAATTAAATCAACATGATTTGATTGTTTTCTATTTACATCATCCATTTAAAGCAATAAAGAGAATTTTTGAGAAAATAAAGGGAGAATAAATATGAGATTTAGTGTTATTGTTCCTGTGTATAATGTGGAAAAGTATTTACCAAAATGCTTAGATAGTGTAATTAATCAGACTAATCAAGATTTTGAGCTTATTGTTGTAAATGATGGAACAAAAGACAATTCACAAAATATAATAGATGAATATGCAAAAAAATATCCAAATAAAATAAAAAGTTTTATTAAAGAAAATGGTGGGTTAAGTGATGCTCGTAATTTTGGAGTAGAAAGAGCAACTGGTGAATATATTGTTTTTGTTGATTCTGATGATTATATAGATAAACAATTATTAGAAAAATTAGAAGAAGAAATAAAAAATAATGTTTTAGTTGATGTAATTGGATATAATTTTATTAATCTAGATGAAAATTACGAAAAAACAGATGTAGTTACCAAACCAAATAAATATAACTTAACTGGTGAACAAGCTATTATTGAATTAGTACTTGGAAAACAATATTTTGAACCAGCATGGGGATTTTCATATAGATTGGATTATTGGAAAAAGAATTGTTTTAATTATATGAAAGGAATCTATCATGAAGATTTTGCTTTAACTCCTCTAGTTATTATTAAGGCTGAAAAAGTATCTTTCATTGATTTTGATGGATACTATTATATTAAAAATAAAAATAGCATTACTAGAAGTATTAATGTAGAAAAAGAAAAAAGGTTAGCACAAGATTTTCTAAAAGGTTATGATTATTTATCAGAAGAAATAAAAAAAGTTAATGTTTCGAATGAGTATGCAAAAAAATTATTTATGTCATATATTGCGAATTCTATTATCTATAAATTAGGAAATATAAGTCCAGAATTGCAAAAGTGGTATAGAGAAGAATTAAAGATAAGAAATGTTCAAAAATATATAATGCAAGATACTTTTAAAAGAAAAATTAGAAAATGCTTAATTAGAATTAAAAATAAAATATAATTTTATTTTAGAAAGGATAGTTTTAAATGTCTAAAATTAGTATAATAGTTCCTGTTTATAATTCAGAAAAATATCTAAGTAAATGCTTAGATAGCTTAATAAATCAAACTTTAGAAGAAATTGAAATTATTATAGTTAATGATGGAAGTACTGATAATTCACAAAAAATAATAGATCAATATATTGAAAAATATCCTAATAAGATAAAGAGCTTTTATCAAAAAAATAAAGGACAAGCTGCTGCTAGAAATTTTGGAATTTCTAATTCAACTGGTGAATTTATTGCTTTTGTAGATAGTGATGATTACCTTGAACTTAATGCTTATAAAGATATTGTACAGGAAATGGATGAAAAAGAACTTGATATAATATGTTTTGACTTTTATGAAGTAATTCAAGGAGAAAAAAAAGAAAATCAACATTATTTTGTTGATAATAATAATTTAGTTAAAAAATATATAATTTCAGAAGCTAGCCCATGGAATAAAGTTATTAGAAAAAGTGTGTTAATTGATAATAAAATAAAATTTTTAGAAAATAGAATTTATGAGGATTTAGCTACAATACCTGTGTTAGGTAAGTTTACTTCAAAAATAGAATTTTTAGATAAAAGATTATATAATTATGTGATACATGATAACTCTACAATGAGACAAGTTTCTTATAATAAAAAAATAGAAGATATATTTTGGGTTGTGGAGAAATTATATAATGATTTTATAGAAACTGAGTATGTTTCAGAATTAGAGTATATTTATATAGAACATTTATTACATGCTGCTACTTTAAGGTTTCTAAATTTTAAAGAGGGAAAAGAAAATATTTATAAAATTGTGCGAATTATGAAGGAAAAATTTCCTAAATGGCGAAAAAATAACTATTATAGAAAACAGCCTTTGAAATATAAAATTATTTGTAATTTGGCTTATTATAAAAACATTTTAATCTTAAAGCTAATATTGGGAGGTAATAATGGCTAAAGACATTTTATTCGTAGTAGATAATTTAGTAATGGGTGGAGTTACAAAGGTACTTGCAAATTTATTAAATAATTTAGATTCAGAAAAGTATAATATTGATTTATTGGTATTGCATTATTATAAAGATATGAAATTGGAACTTCCAACTAATGTGAAAATTATTGATGGAAATAAATATTTTTCTTATATTGATGAAAGTTTGAAAAGAATATTAAAAAATAAGAATTTAAGCTCATTTTTTAATAAATTAAAATTAGTTATTTCTCTAAAAACGGGAAAGATAAAGAAAATAATTGATAAAAGTAGAAAAGAAATATTAAATAAAAAGTATGATACAGAAGTGGCTTTTTGTGACGGATTTTCACATATATTTGTAGCAAATGGAAACGCACCTAATAAAATTGCTTGGATGCATGTTGATATATCTGTTCAGAATGATTCAAAAAGGTATTATAAGTTAGTAAAAGAGTCATTACATAAAATGGATATGTGTGTATGTGTGTCTGATAAAGTATTAGAAGCATATAAAGAATATTATGATATAGATAAAATTCAAACTATTCATAATATTATTGATGATGAAAAAATAAAAAGTGATGCAGATGAAGATTTTGATAATATTTTTTCAGAAAATAAAATTTCACTTGTTTCAGTTGGAAGAGTGGATGCCCAAAAAAATTATAGAAGATTAGTGAATGTACATAAAAAACTAATTGATGAAGGATATAATATACAAACTTTTGTAATTGGTGATGGAATAGAGAAGAATGAATTAGAAAATTTAGTAAAACAAAATAAAAATTGTGATACGTTTAAGTTTATTGGAAGAAAGGACAATCCTTTTCCATATGTTAAAAATGCAAATTTATTTGTGTTATCTTCAAGCTATGAGGGATTACCAACAGTATTGTATGAATCTATTATAGTTGGAACTCCTTGTATTACAACAGATGTAGCTGGCGTGCATGAAATTTTAGAGGAAAAGTATGGAATGGTGGTTGATAATAATGATAATGCTTTATATGAAGGGTTAAAATACCTTATAGAAAATAAAGAGTTATTAGATAAATATAGAAATAATTTACAAAATTATGTGTTTAATAATAAAGATATAATAAGAAAAATAGAAAAAATTTTAGATAATTAGGAGAGATAGCAGTGAATACAACAGAAAGATTAAATAAAATTAACAAAATTTTATTGGTAATATTTTTAATGGCACAGCCTATATTAGAACTTATACTTTCATTATTTAAAGATAATAGCTTTCAAATAGCTGGAATATCCATAGCTACATTAATTAGATATGGCTTATTGGCTGTAATTATTATAATGGCAATTGTTGCAAATATAAAAAGAAAAAGTACAAAAACTTTTATTGGAATATGTATATTATATGTGGTTTTTATGATTTTACATTATTTAAATATTAGAGGAGGAAATGCTGCTTTTTTAGAGAAGACTGTAAATAAAGGTTTCGTAGGAATTGTAATGTATATTTCTAAATTTGTGGTTCCTATGTGTATAATTTATCTTGTATATGTTCTTAAATTTAGTTATAAAGAATTAAAGATTTCAGTTTTATTTGTATCTGCTTTTGTATCATTATTAATTATAATTACAAACTTATTAGGAATAGATTATGTTGCATATTCATTTGGAGAAAATCCACCTTTGGCAGCAAATATTTTAAAATGGTTTGATAAAAATTTCTTATATGATGAATGGAGACTGTTAACTTCAAGAGGTTTATATCCATCAGGAAATGAACTAAGTTCATTATTTGCTGTGTTACTTCCAATAGTAGTTTGGGTAGCTCTAAAAGAAAAGAAAAATTGGCATTTTGGAATAGTTTTAGTTCAAATGATTGCTATGTTATTAGTAGGAACAAGAATTTCGGTATATGGAGCAATAATTTTACCTATTGTTACAATTATAATTTGGATATTAGAAAATTTAATTAATAAACAAAAAATAAAAAAGAGCAAAATATTATTTTCTGTATTAGTTGCAATTATATTTGGAATTTTCTTTTCAGTTTCTCCTTTTATGAACAGAATAAAAGTAGGAGAAGGAACAGCAAATGTATATCAAGAAGATAATAATGAGAAAAAAGTAGAAATGGATGATGATGATAATACTCCTGAAAGAATATTTATAAAAGAAAATTATTCTAAAGAGTTGATACCATATGATATGTTATATGACGAATACAATTATTTAGAGCATACTGATTTCTGGATTCATATTATAAAAGATGTTAATATTCAAAAAAGAAATAATGCACGTAAATTGAAAACTTTAATTTTAAATGATATTGAAGAAAATAAAGCAGGAAAACTAGATAAATTAGTTGGAATAGGTGAAATGGCGGTATATCCAGAAAGAGATATTATTGCACAATATTACTATATTGGAATTTTTGGAATTATATTTTTCTTACTTCCTTATTTGATAATATTACTAGTATCAGGTACTTACAATTTTATTAAATTTTTAAATAAGCAAATAGATGGATTACAAATTGTATTGCTATTTTCATTGTTATTTATAATTGGAACAGCATATTTAGCAGGTCATGTGGTAGAACCTGTGTATATTAATTCTTTTATTGGCTTGATTTGTGGTTTACTATTATTATTTTTTGTTCAAAGAAAACAAAAAGAAAATTTTGATGAAGATGGTGTAGAAAAGTATATAAATAAAGTTTATTCTGATGGAAAAGAAAAATTTATTGCTGAATTAGAAAATAGAGTAAAAGAAGATAAAAAAACATTTATTGTTACTGCTAATCCTGAAACTCTTATGATTGCCAACTCAAATAAAGAATTTGATGAGTGTTTAATGAATGAAAATACTATAATTGTTCCAGATGGAATAGGCGTAGTTAAAGGGGCAAAATTATTAAATTATGATTTAAAAGAAACTATTACAGGTGTAGAACTTTGTAAGAGACTTTTTGAATTTGGAAATAAGAATGAAAAATCTATATATTTATTTGGTGCTAAAGATGAAGTTGCTAATAAGTTAAAATCAGTTTTAGAAGCGGAATATCCTAAAATGAAAATTATAGGAGTAGAAAATGGCTATGTTCAAGAAAAACAAAGGGTATTTGATAGAATTAAAGAAGCTAAACCTGATATTGTTTTAGTTGCTCTTGGAATACCAGGACAAGAATTACTTATAAATAAAAATTATAATGATTTTGAAAAAGGTATTTTTATGGGTGTTGGTGGAAGTTTTGATGTTTTAAGTGGAATAAAAAAAAGAGCACCAGAATTTTTTGTAAAAACACATTTGGAGTGGTTATATAGAATTACTACTGAACCTAGTAGATTAAAGAGATTTTTTAATAGTAATATTAAATACGTTTTCAAAATTATAAAAGAAAGATAATTTTAAAAATGTTCAGCATCTGATGTTATTAAATTATATTTGTAAAATAATACATATGATTTATTATTGTACAGATATAATTTACTTAAATTAAAAAAGTATGTACAAGAAATAATATATAGTTAGAGGTGTAGTATGGTTGATATTAGTGTAATAGTTCCAGTTTACAATGCTGAAAAGTATATAATTAGTTGTTTAGATTCTTTAATAAATCAGACTAAAAAGGAAATTGAAATTATATTAATAAATGATGGTTCAAAAGATAATTCATTAGAAATTTTAAATAAATATGCAGAAAAATATCCTAATTTAATAAAAGTTATATCACAAGAGAACCAAGGATTAAGTGTTACAAGGAATAATGGAATTAAATGTGCAAATGGAAAATATGTATTTTTTGTAGATAGTGATGATGTTGTAAAGATAGATGTTTTAGAAAAGCTTTGGGAAAAAGTTAAAGAATATGAATATGACCTTATAGCATATGATGTTGAGTTGATTTATCCTGATAAAACTGTTATAGTTAAATCTGGTATAACAGAAGACAAAAAAGAGTTAACTAAAAATGACAAGAATAAATTATTTCAAGATATGTATTGTGTAGCATGGAATAAATTATATAAAAAAGAATTGTTTGATGATGAAAAAATGCTATTTACTCCTAAAATTTGGTTTGAAGATGTTTTGGTTTTACATAAATTAATACCTAACTTAAAAAGTATTGCCCATATTGATTTTGCTGGATATAAGTATTATCAAAGAGAAAATTCAATAACATATACATATTCTGAAAAATTAATAGATATTCATTTTGTTATGGAAAGTATTTTGAAGTATTATAAAGAAGAAAACTTTTTTGAGGATTATAAAAATGAATTAGAATATATGTATGTAAGGTATATGTATGCTACATATCTTAAACGTTTATCAAAATCAAAAGATAAGAAAAGATTTAAAGAGGGAGTAGAATTTGCTATTTCAGAAGTAAATAAAAATTTTCCTAATTATAAAAAAAATATATATTTGAACAGAAGTGGATTTAAAAATATGTATTTGAAAAATTTTAATAAGATTTTAGCCAATATGATTTATCATTTGGAAAAAAATAAAATGAACTAGGAGTGATAATATGATTAAAGTTATGACTGTATTTGGGACAAGACCAGAAGCTATAAAAATGGCTCCACTTGTTAAAGAATTGAAGTCTAGAAAAGAAATTGATGTAACAGTTTGTGTAACTGCACAACATAGACAGATGTTAGATCAAGTTTTAGAAGTTTTTGATATAAAACCAGATTATGATTTAGATATAATGAAACAAGGACAAACATTAGGAGATATAACTAGTAGAGTTTTATCTGGATTAGATGAAGTAATAAAAGAAGTACAACCTAATATTATTTTGGTTCATGGTGATACAACAACAACTTTTGCAGGTGCACTTGCTGCTTATTATAATCAAGTTGATATTGGACATGTTGAAGCTGGTCTTCGTACATGGAATAAATATTCTCCATATCCAGAAGAAATGAACAGACAGATGGTTGGAGTCCTAGCTGATATGCATTTTGCACCAACAGAAAATAGTAAAAAAAGTTTATTAAAAGAAGGTAAAGATGAATCTAAAATTTATGTTACAGGAAATACAGCAATAGATGCTTTAGCTACTACCGTAAAAGAAGAATATAGTCATCCAGTTTTTGATTGGATAGGAGAAGATAGACTTATATTACTTACAGCTCATAGAAGAGAAAATCTTGGCGAACCAATGAGAGGAATGTTTAAGGCGATTAAGAGAATAACTGAGGAATTCTCTGATGTTAAAGTTGTATATCCAGTACACTTAAATCCAAAAGTTAGAAGTGTTGCTAATGAAGTTTTTGGAGATGATGATAAGGTAAAATTAATAGACCCATTAGAAGTTATAGATTTTCATAATTTTATAGCAAAATCATATTTAATTTTAACTGATAGTGGTGGAATTCAAGAAGAAGCACCATCACTTGGAAAACCAGTTTTAGTTTTAAGAGATACAACTGAAAGACCAGAAGGGATTGATGCGGGTACTTTAAAACTTGCTGGAACTGATGAAGAAGTAATTTATAAATTAACAAAAGAATTATTAGAAAATAAAGAAGAATATAACAAAATGAGTAAGGCTTCAAACCCTTATGGAGATGGAAAAGCAAGTAAAAGGATAGTAGATGCTATAATAGAAAAGTATAAATAGAAAGTGTAAAAAAGATGGGAAAAATAGTTGAGAAATTGTTGGAATATATATTTTTAGTTTTTATTATTGCTATTTTATATTTTATAATTACTTTTTCTACCCAAAAATATATATGTATGTATGCAATAATAGCAATAGCGATGGTTATAATATATGTCTTAGTTAAAAAAAAGAAAATAGATTTAGAAAGTAAACTTCTAAAAAGAACTATTTTAGCTATATGTATTATTTGTACAGTAATAGGAGTTGTGGTTCGAATAGGATTAGTTTTTCTGTCATATGCTGAACCTGTTAGTGATTATTTAACTTTTTATGCTAATGCAGTAAGTTATGCAACTACTTCTAGTTTTGTTAATAATGAATATATAGCACTTTTCCCATATTTAGCTCCATATATAGTTGTACTTGGAAATGTATTTAAAATTTTAGGTATTAGCTATAAAAGTGCAGTAATATTTAATGTGTTTCTAGATATATTGGCTGGGATGTTATTGTATTTAACATTTAGAAAGTCAGAAAATAAGTTAAAACCTTGTTGTATTTTAGCAATATGGATGATTAATCCATTTAATATTTTATGGTGTTCATTTGTGGCACCGATTACTATTGTTAATTTCTTTTTTGTACTTGCAATTTTTATTTTTGAAAAAAGAGAAAAAATAAGATGTAATACTAAACAGTTTTTAGCTATAAGTGTACTATTAGGTCTTGTACTAGGAATTGCTAATCAGTTTAGGCCTATTTTTATAATTTTTCTTATAGCTTTAATTATGTATGAATTATATAATATGTTGTTTGAAAAAGAGAATTCAAAAATTATTTTAAGTATAGGAATTTTATTAGTAATATGTATGTATTTCATATCAGGAAAAATTGTATTTTATTCTATTGAAAAAATTAATAAAGTAAAATTTGCAACTTCTTCTGGATGGACTATATATTTAGGAGCAAATATTGAATCTAAAGGAACATGGAATTTAGAAGATTCAGTGTTTTTCAATCAAAAAATTACTGATGGAGAATTTGATGCAGAAAGTATTCAAAAATATTTTATGAATTTAGCAATAGAGAGATATAAAACAAATGGAATTAAAAGTAATATTAAATTGATGAGAGATAAACTAGAAGTTTTAACAGGGGAAGTGCCAAGGTATTCAATAGAATCTTGGTGGAATATTCAAGAAGTTCCAACAAATGAACAATTAAATAGAGTTTTAATGCTTTGGGCAAAAGTTACATATACTGTTTTAATATTAGCAAATGTTTATATTATATTTAGAAAAAAAGATATAAAAAGAAATAAATTCTATGTATTAATAGTATTAGGGTTAATTACATCCCATTTACTTGTTGAAGTTAGTCCAAGATATAATTTACATGTTTTGATACCAATACAAGTTATTTTAACTTTGCTATATACTAGAGAACATGAAGAACTTTCCTAGTATATAAATACTTTGACATAAATTATAAATATGAAATGAAAACAATAATTAAAAATTAAATAAAAAGAAGGAATGTATATGAACAAAATATCAATAATCGTACCTTGTTATAATGAAGAAGAAGTACTAGAAATATTCTATAATAAAATAACAGAAATATCATTAGGAATTAATGCTGATTTTGAATATATTTTTGTTGATGATGGTTCAAAAGATAAAACTTTAGATATAGTAAGAGAATTTAGTAAAAAAGATGAACGCGTAAGATATGTATCTTTTTCAAGAAATTTTGGAAAAGAAGCTGCAATGTATGCAGGACTTAAAGAATCAACAGGTGATTATGTTGCAATTATGGATGCAGACTTACAAGATCCACCTGAACTTTTGAATGAAATGTATCAGACTTTACTTACAAAGGAGTTTGACTGTGTTGCAACTAAAAGACAAACAAGAAAAGGTGAAAAATTTATTATTTCTTGGTTCTCAAAGATGTTTTATAAAATTATAAATAAAATGTCTAAGACTGAAATTGTAAATGGTGCAAGAGATTATAGATTAATGTCAAGAAGAATGGTTAATAGTATATTAGAAATTACTGAATATAATCGTTTTTCAAAAGGTATATTTAGTTGGGTAGGTTTTAATACAAAATGGATTGCTTATGATAACAGAAAAAGAGCTGCTGGTAAAACAAAATGGAACTTTTGGAAACTTTTTATTTATGCAATAGATGGAATAACAGCTTTTTCAACAGTTCCACTATTAATTTCAACTTTGGCTCGGAATATTATTTTGCTTTTTAGCTTTTATTATGATTATTTTCATAATTATAAAAACTTGCGTTTATGGTGATCCAGTCTCAGGATGGCCATCTACTATTTGTTTAATATTATTTGTTAGTGGCATACAATTGTTCTGCCTAGGAATAATGGGACAATATATGTCAAAAGAATATATGGAAATTAAGAAAAGACCGATTTATATTGTTAAAGAAACGGAGAAAAATAATGGTGAATAAGAAAATAAGCCATAAAAAATTTTTAATCTTATTAGTATTATTTTCATTAATAATAAGAGTAGGAATGATTGTACCAATACATAATCAAATACAACAAGATATTGGAGTTATGTATAAAATTTTAATTGTTTTTTGCTCTAAAAATGTATTTTTAAAATTTGTAAATATAATATTAAATATTTTTTCAATATTATTAGTATATAGAATTACTAATAGAATGAATGGTAAAAAGATAGCTCAGTTAATTACAGTTTTATATTCTGTGTTTATTAATACAATTTTATATAATAATGTATTATCTAATTATCATCTATTTTTATTTTTAAATTTATTAGCATTTGATTTGTTTTTTGAAAATAAAATAAAAAATAAAAATTTCAGATTAATAGTAATATCAGTAATTTTAGCTGTTTTAACTTTAATAAGTTCTGAAGCTATAATTTTTGTGCTTGCTTATATTATATATATATTGTTTTTTTCTAGAAGTGATAGTAAAACTACTATATGTAGCATTGCAATATTAATTGGTGTTTATGGAATTGTTCTTTCATTTGGAGGAATTGCATTAAAAAGAGATATAAATACTATTAATATATTTAATGGGAAAGAATTAAATTTAGAGTGTTTACACAATGTAAACACTTATTGGAATAATTTTGATAATGATTTAACTTTAAGTTATTTAGCTCCTAATATTGAATCAGAAGACTTTTTAGAAAATTATATTTATGAGTTTTATGATTTTGCTAAAAGCTTTGACTCTTTAATTTGGGGATTTATTGTGATATGTGCATTTATGTCTTTGAAAAAAAGAGAAAATAAAGAAAAAAAGATGTATACATTAGTAACATTAATTTCTTTTATTATTCATGCTTTAATTAGCTGGGAAGATGGATTTTTCTCATATATATATAGGCCTTTTGTATTTATACTTGCAGGGTATGGAATAAAGGTAGTTATAGAAAGTGGATTAATAAATCTAGAAAAAGCAAGACTTTTAAGAAATTACTTAATTGATAAATATATAAAGATAAAGAATAGTAGGAAAGCTCATATTGTAATATTATTTATTTTATCTATTATATTAACTAAAATGGTTCTGATATTTTCACCAGGTGAATTAGGCGAATTAATGTATCATTCATATTATTATAATCCATGGATTTTAGTATTAAATTTTCTACCTATTTTTTATATTTCAATACTTATATATGGAATAACAAGAAAGATAAGTTTTTCTTTTTTAGTTTCTGGAATTTGTGCATATACAATTTCAGTTGTAAACAATGCAAAAATGCAACTTAGAAATGATAATTTATTGATGGAGGACATATTTTTAATTAGAGAAGCTACTAATATTGAAGTAGATTATTCTTTAATAATTAATTTCTTTATGATATTTTGCATATTTGCAATTATATGTACTTTTTTAGCTTTATATATTTTTATTGATAGAAAACAAGATAAAACTAAGAAGAAAACAAAAATATTAATAAGAATTTTAGAAGTAGTAGTTTTATTTGTTATAGGCATATTAGGTTTTAATACTTTTTATGTTAATGAATATTTTTATAATAAAACAATAAATGAAAGAAATTTTGAAGGTTCTATGTGGACTTCTAGAAATAAGTATATTTCTAGAGGAGCTGTTTATTCTTTTTTACATAGTTATACTTCAATGACTATTGTTCCACCTAAAGGATATAAAGAAAAAGATGTAGAACAGAAATTATTTAGTTACGAGTATTCAGATATTGATGAAGATAAAAAAGTAAATATTATTTCAATAATGCTTGAATCATATAATGACTTTTCGAAATTTGAAGAATTAGATTTTGAAAAAAATCCATATACAAAATTACATGAAGTTGAAAATGAAAGTTATAGTGGAGAATTAGTTACTAGTATTTTTGGTGGTGGTACTATTGATACAGAAAGAAAATTCTTAACTGGATATGCTAATTTACCAAGTTTTAGAAAGAAAACAAATTCTTATGTAACATATTTTAATGAACAAGGTTATTACACTGAAGGATCCCATCCATCATATAGTTGGTTTTATAACAGAAATATAATTAATAATAATTTAGGTTTTAACAAATATTATTTTGAAGACAAGTATGAACCATATTCAAGAGATGAAATTTTGTTTGAAGAAATATTTAATTTATATAAAGATTATACTAATAAAAGTAATGTTCCATATTTTAGTTTTAATGTAACATATCAAAATCATTTACCTTATTGGACAGATGGCTTAAATGGTGATGAATATGTAGAAAAATTGGATAATATGTCAGATGAAGAATATCATATTTTAAATAATTATTTCTGGGGCATTGAAGATACTAATAATAAAATCTATTCTTTAATTGAAAAATTAAAATTGGAGAAGGAGCCTATTGTACTAATTTTATTTGGTGACCATAATCCAAGTTTGGGAGAGATTTATGAAAAGCTAGGTATTAATTTTGATTTTTCTACTGAAGAGGGATGTTATAATTATTATTCTACTCCATATATTATATGGGCTAATAATAAAGCAAAACGAGTGCTAGATAATAATTTTATTGGTAAAGGGGAGACAATTAGCCCTAATTTCTTAATGAACAAGTTTTTTGAACTTGCTGGTTATGATGGAAATGAATATATGAAATTTGTAAGTGAAATAATGGAAGATATTTCTGTAATAAATGATGAATTTTATGTTGAAGATGGAAAAATAGTGTATAATATAGAAAAACAAGAAGGTTTAAATGAATTTAATAAAATACAGTATTATTGGTCAAATAAATATAGAATTAAATAAATTAATTAAAGGAGATTATTATGAAGAAAATATCTGTTGTAATTCCTATGTATTATGAAGAACAAGTAGCTAAATTATGCTATGAAAGAGTTATAGATGTTTTGAAAAGATTAAGTGAATATAATTATGAAATTATTTTTGTTAATGATGGTAGTAAAGATAGAACTTTAAATATTTTAAAAGAAATTGCACAAAATGATGATATGGTTAAAATAATATCTTTTTCTAGAAATTTTGGACATCAAGCAGCAGTTACAGCTGGAATAAGATATGTTACTGGTGATGCAATAGTTATTATGGATGCAGATTTACAAGATCCACCAGAATTGATTCCAGATATGATAAGATTATGGGAAGAAGGAAATGAAGTAATTTATGGTAAAAGAAAAACTAGAAAAGGTGAATCTGCTTTTAAATTATTAACAGCTAAAATGTTTTATAGTTTTTTGAATTCAATGTCTGAGGTTGAAATTCCTAAAAATACAGGTGATTTTAGATTAGTTGATAGGAAAGTTATTGATGTAATAAATAATCTTCCTGAACATAATAAATTTTTAAGAGGGTTGTTTAGTTGGGTTGGATTTGAGCAAAAAGCGTTTTTATATGATAGGCCTAAAAGAGAATTAGGAGAAACAAAATATCCATTAAAAAAGATGATGAAACTTGCTAAAGATGGAGTTATAGGTTTTTCAACTAAACCACTAAAATTATTGGGAGGACTAGGTGCCTTGTCTATATTATTATCATTTGGAATTTTATTATATTCAATATTATCATATGCTTTTAAGTGGAATAGTTTAACTGCTGGCTGGACTTCAATCATGGTTAGTATAACGTTTTTTGCAGGTGTTCAGTTATTTTCATTATGGTTGATATCTGAGTATATTTCTAGAATTTATGATGAAAGCAAAAATAGACCAGAATATATTATAAAAGAAAAAATTAATATAGATAAATAAAAGAATATGTATACTATTGAAAAAAGAACAACTATGTGGTATAACAAAACTATATAAAATAACTTGGAGGAGTCTTTTTTGAGTAATAACATAAAAAATTTTACTCTTGATGAATTAAAAGAAGAAATGATTTCTTTAGGGGAGAAACCATTTAGAGCAGAGCAAATTTTTAAATGGATTCATCAAGAAAATGTAACTTCTTTTGATGATATGTCAAATATATCAAAAGATTTAAGAGAAAAATTAAAAGAAAAGTATTCTATACATAATTTTAATATAATAAAAAAATTAGAATCAAAAGATGGTACTAAAAAATATCTTTTTGATGTATTAGATGGAAATGCAATTGAATCTGTTTTAATGGAATATAAACATGGATTTTCAATATGTGTTTCTTCACAAATAGGATGTAAAATGGGATGCAAATTTTGTGCATCAACTGGAATTCCTTTTTCAAGGAGCTTAGAAGCAGGTGAAATTGTTGAGCAAATTTTAGCTGTTCAAAGAGAAGAAAATGTCAGAATTTCAAATATTGTTTTTATGGGAATAGGAGAGCCATTAGATAATTATGACAATGTAATAAAAGCAATAAATATTATAAATCATCCAAAAGGGCTTAATATTGGAACAAGACATATAAGTATTTCAACAAGTGGATTAGTTCCAAATATATATAGACTAGCAAATGAAAATATTCAGTGTACATTATCAATATCATTACATAGCAGTAATAATGAAAAAAGAAGTGAGATGATGCCAGTAAATAAGCTATATTCAATAGAAGAGTTAATGAAAGCATGTAAGGATTATATAAAAATAACAAATAAAAGAATTTCTTTTGAATATGCTTTAGCTAAGGATAATAATGATAATTTAAAAGATGCAAAAGAATTGGTAAAACTATTAAAAGGAATGATTTGCCATGTTAATTTAATTCCTATTAATAAAATCGAAAATGGTAAATATAGCAAAAGTACAAATGAAAATATTATCAAATTTAGAGATTATTTAAATGATAATGGAATTGT
>CANCZH010000022.1 GCA_947382445.1 uncultured Clostridium sp.
TAAAGATTAATATAAGCTGTGTGATATGAATTAATATTAGTAATTATAATTGGAGTTATTTCATACCTATACTTAAAGCCTACAAAAGCACCTTCAAATAATGCTAATACAAACCAGATTGCAGAAAATCAAACTGAAACAAAAACTCCTAAACCAGCAGTAGAATTTGATGTAGAAACTCAAGTAGGACAAATAAAAGGATACTTAAGATATAAGTCAATTGCTATGTCTAGTCCGCAATCATTACTAGAAACCTTTGGACTAGTAACTGACCAAAAATTTGCAGGATATCCTAAAAATAATGATGCAACTTTCATACAAACAGATATATCTTATGAAGCTATTAGAAATGAGTTTCAATTCTATATAACAAAAGATTTTTTTGCAAGTGAATATAAAAATATATACAAACCTTCAAATGGTATAACACATGTTACTAATATAGAAAAACCTCGTGAAGATTATGAAATAAAAAGTTATAAAAAATTGGATACAAAAGGAAGACCTGCAATACAAATATGGTATATTACAAAAGTTGACAATGTAGAGTCAGAACAAAAGACAATGAAAGTTGAATTTAGTACATATAATGGAAGATGGTTAATTTCAAGTATTAAATAAATTACTATTGCCAAAAACTAAAAATGGTGTTAAAATAAAAAAGTCATAAATAAAATCAATGAAAAAGCTAAGTAGATTTAGGCAAAATATAGAAAGAGAAAATAAGTGGTTACGCTGTGAGCTTATTATATATTCTAAATCGAAAATTCACTTTGGAGATGTTATACAAAAATATAACCGTTTGCAACGTTATAGCTAAAAACGAGGTTAATTAATTTAAATTAATAAATTTAGGTGGTACCACGAATACAAACATTTCGTCCTAATCATAGGGAGAAATGTTTTTTTGTTTACCATTTATAAAATATAGGAGGGAAAGGAATTGAAAGAACAAATTGAGAAAATTCAAAAAGAAGCATTAGAAAGTATTTTAAAAGCAACAGATTTAAAAGAATTAAATGATATACGTGTTAAGTATTTAGGAAAAAAAGGAGAACTAACAAGCGTATTAAGAGGAATGGGAGGATTATCAGCAGAAGAAAGACCTATAATTGGAGCGCTAGTTAATACATGCAAAGATGAACTAGAAACTAAAATTACAGAAAAGGAAATTGAATTAAAAGAATTAGAATTACAAAATAAACTAGAAAAAGAAGAAATTGATATAACACTTCCAAGCCAAAAAATAAAAAGAGGAAGTAAACATCCATTAAATAGAGTTATAGAAGAAGTTGAGGATTTATTCGTATCTATGGGATATGATGTGGTTTCAGGACCAGAACTTGAAACAGATGAATACTGTTTTGAAAGATTAAACTTACCAAAAGGGCATCCAGCAAGAGACATGCAAGATAGCTTCTATATAACTACAGAATACTTATTAAGAACTCAAACATCAGCTGTTCAAGCAAGAACTATGATGGCAAATGAAGAAAAAACACCTATAAGAGTAATTGTACCAGGAAAAACATTTAGAAGAGAAGATGACGCAACACATTCACATCAATTCAACCAAGTAGAAGGATTAGTTGTAGACAAAAATATATCATTAGCAGATCTAAAAGGAACACTAGAAGTATTTATGAAAAAAATGCTAGGACAAAACACAGAATTAAGATTCAGACCAAGCTACTTCCCATTCACAGAACCATCATATGAAGTAGATGTAACATGTTTTAAGTGTGGTGGAAAAGGATGTAACTTGTGTAAACAAACAGGATGGATAGAACTTCTAGGTTCAGGAATTGTACATCCAAATGTATTAAGAATGAATGGATATGATCCAGAAGTATATTCAGGATTTGCATTTGGAGTAGGACTAGACAGATTAGCAATGTTCAAATATGGAATAACAGATATAAGATTACTTTATCAAAATGATGTAAGATTCTTAAAACAATTTGATAGAAAGGACGAAGAAAATGAAATTAAGTATTAATTTTTTAAAAGACTATATTGATTTAGATGAAAATATAGATGTAAAGAAATTAGCAGAAGATATGACAAATGCAGGAAATGAATATGATGAAGCAGGAAAACTAATAAATGCGAGCAAATTAATAATTGGTGAAGTAAAATCATGTGAAATGCACCCAGATTCAGACCATTTACATTTATGCAAAGTAGATATAGGTAATGAAATTTTAGATATAGTATGTGGTGCACCAAATGTAAGAACTGGACTAAAAGTAATAGTAGCACAAGATGGAGCAGAATTACCAGGAGGAAAAATAACAAAAGGACAAATTAGAGGGCAAGAATCAAATGGAATGCTTTGTGCAATAGCAGAATTAGGATTAGAAAGTAAATTTTTAAAAGAAGAGGATAAAGCAGGAATACATGAATTACCACAAGATGCTCCTATTGGAGAAGATCCAATAGCATACATGAAAATGGACGATAGTGTAATTGATTTTGATTTAACAGCAAATAGAGGAGATCTTTTAAGTATTTTGGGAATGGCTTATGAAGTTGGAGCAATATATGACAAAAAAGTAAAAGACATTGATTTATCACATAAAGAAAACAACGAAAATATAAATGACACATTTAAAATAAAAGTAAACACAGAAAACTGTTCAATATTTTTAGCTAAAAAAGTAAAAAATGTAGTAATAAAAGAAAGTCCAGATTTTATCAAAAATAGACTTATAGCTTCAGGAATAAGACCAATAAATAATGTAGTAGATATCAGCAATTATGTAATGCTAGAAACAGGTCAACCACTACATTTTTATGATTCAGACTGCTTAAAAGATTGTTTAGAAGTAAGAATGGCGGAAGAAGGAGAAAAACTTTCAACACTAGATGGAATTGAAAGAACTTTAAAATCAGAAGATATAGTTATTTCAGATGGGGAAAGAGCAATAGGATTAGCAGGTGTAATGGGAGGACTAGATACTGAAATAACAGATAATACAAAAAATATTGTTATAGAAGCAGCTATATTTGATTCAGTAAAAGTTAGAAGAACATCAAATTCAATATTAAGAAGTGAAGCAAGTAACAGGTTTGAAAAAGGATTAGATTCAAACAGAACATATATGGCTATTGAAAGATCTTGTAATCTTCTAGAAAAATATGCTGATAGCGAAATAGTTGGAGGAATAGCTAAATATGATACAACCAATAAAGAAGACAAAAAGATAGATATAACGGCTAAAAACATAAATAATATTTTAGGAATGGAAATAAGTCAAGAAGAAATATTAGATGTATTCAGAAAACTTGGATTTAAATCAGAAGTAAATGGTGAAATTATAACTGTAAGTGTTCCAAGAAGAAGAATAGATATAGAAATAAAAGAAGATTTAATAGAGGAAGTTGGACGTATATATGGAGTAAATAATATTAAAGGAAAATTACCTAACATATTACCTAAGATGGGAAGCTATGACAAAACAGCAAGACAAATTAGAAATAAAATGGTAGACTTAGGACTAAATGAAACATTATCATATATTTTAGTTCCAGAAAATGACGCTAAAATGTTTACAAAAGATGAATATGAAACAGTAAAATTATTAGCACCACTTTCAGAGGACAAAAATACATTAAGACATAGTGTATCAGTTGCTTTATATAAAATATATGAATATAACAAAGCAAGAAATAATAAAGATGTTTCTATATTTGAATTAGGAAAAGCATTCCAAAAGAAAGGTGAAGAATATTCAGAAACACAAAAACTATCAGCATTAATGACAGGTGAATATAATATAGGAATTGAAAAAAGAAAAGTAGATTTCTATGTAATTAAAGGTATAGCTGAAGAGATATTAGATTATCTAGGATATAGTGGAAGATATAGCTTTATTAAAGATAAAGAAAAAATACCAGAAGATATGCATCCAGGACAGAGTAGCGTAATATCAGTAAATAATGATATTGTAGGCATTATAGGAAAAGTACATCCGAAAGTAGAATCAGAAGATGTATATATTTTAGAAATTGACTTAGATAGATTACTTGCTAAAAAAGTTGGAAAAATGAAATATAAAGAAATTTCTAAATTTCCAAACATTAAAAAAGATTTAAGCATAGTAGTAGATAAAAAGATATCAGCACAAGAAATAGGAATGAAAATCAAAAAAGCAGCAGGTTCATTATTAGAAAATTCAGAAGTATTTGATGTATATACTGGAAAAGGCATAGATGAAAACAAAAGAAGTATATCATTTGCATTAACATTTGGAAAACAAGATAGAACATTAACAGATGAAGAAATAAATGAAGTTATGAATAAAATAATAACTAGTTTAGAAAAAGATTTAAAAGCAGAATTAAGATAATAAATAAATACACCATCTATACATTAGTTGGTGTATTTTTATTAAAACTTGAAGTTAAAGTCATTTTCAACCAACAAAAAAGCAGCAGAACGATATTTTGTTCTACTGCTTTTTTGCTAAAATAAATCATAAATTAAAATTCACAATTTTTTGGTGTACGTGGAAATGGAATAACATCACGAATATTAAGCATTCCAGTAATATACATCATTAATCTTTCAAAACCTAAACCAAATCCAGAATGAGTAATACTACCATATCTACGTAAGTCTAAGTACCACCAATAATCTTCTTTATTTAAACCAAGTTCATTCATTCTAGCTTCTAATTTTTCTAAATCATCTTCTCTTTGACTACCACCAATTAATTCTCCAATACCAGGAACAAGTAAATCAGTAGCAGCAACAGTTTTTCCATCATCATTTTGCTTCATATAGAAAGCCTTAATATCCTTTGGATAATCTGTTACAAATACAGGCTTTCCAAATACAACTTCACTTAAATATCTTTCATGTTCAGTTTGAATATCAGTACCCCAAGTAACAGGAAATTCGAATTTATCATTATTTTTTTCTAGTTCAGAAATAGCATCAGTATATGAAATTCTAGCAAAGTTAGAATTAACAACAGTATTTAATCTTTCAAGAAGACCAGGACTAACAAACTTATCGAAAAATTCCATTTCTTCTGGAGCATTTTCTAAAACATAGCTAACAACATATTTAAGCATATCTTCAGCCAAATCCATATCATCTTTTAAATCAGCAAAGCAGAATTCAGGTTCAATCATCCAAAATTCAGCAGCATGTTTTACAGTGTTAGAATTTTCAGCTCTGAAAGTAGGTCCAAAAGTATAAACATTTCTGAAAGCAAATGCATAAGTTTCAATATTTAATTGACCGCTAACAGTTAAGTGAGCAGGTCTTCCAAAAAAATCTTTGGAATAATCCATTAAACCTGTATCATCTTTAGGCGGATTATTTAAATCAGTAGATGTAACAGTAAACATTTCTCCAGCACCTTCTGCATCACTAGAAGTAATTATTGGAGTATGAACATAGACAAATCCTCTTTCATTGAAAAATTTATGAATTGCAAAAGATAAAACTGAACGTACTCTAAATACTGCATTAAAAGTATTTGTTCTAGCACGTAAATGCGAAATTGTTCTTAAATATTCAAATGTATGTCTTTTCTTTTGAAGTGGATAATCAGCAGCTCCAACATTAAATATTTCAATATTAGAAGCCTGAATTTCAAATGGTTGTTTAGCATTTTCTGTTTTTACAAGTTTTCCAGTTACAATAATAGAAGATGAAATTGTAAGTTTTCTAACATCCTCAAAATTTGCAAGATCATCAGTAAAAACAATTTGTACATTCTTGAAAAATGAACCATCATTTATTTCAATAAAACCAAAATTTTTAGAATCTCTGACTGTTCTAACCCAACCAGAAATTTTTATGTTATTATCTAAATAATTATCAGTATTTCTATATAAATCTTTAATTAAAATATTATTTTCCATAAAAAACTCCTTTTCAACATAATATAGTTATTATATTACATTTTTTCAAAAAAACAAGTAATTTATAATAATACTGTTGCAAAATAAAAAATTTATGATAAAATACAATAATAGAAAATCTGTTTGGTAAAGGAGAAAAATAATATGTATGCATACATAAAGGGAAGCCTAGAGGAAAAGACAAAAGATGGAATAGTAATAGAAGCTAATGGAATAGGTTACAAAATATTTGTATCAGAACAAACAATGTCAAAACTAGGAGAACTAGGAGAAAACGTAAAAGTATATACACATTATCATGTAAGAGAAGACAACATAAGTCTATATGGATTTCTAAGTAATGAAGAATTAAAAACATTTGAATTATTATTGCAAGTAAGTGGAATAGGAGCAAAAACAGCAATAGTAGCTTTATCAAATATAACACCATCACAATTTGCAATAGCAATAATATCAAACGATATAAAAACATTAACAAAAATACCTGGAATAGGAAGTAAATCAGCACAAAGAATAGTATTAGAGCTAAAAGATAAATTAAAAACGCAAGATGCAATAAGCAATGAAGAAAAGGTAGAAGAAAAAATTATAAACAATGAAGCAACTGATGAAGCAACACAAGCACTTCAAATACTTGGATATAATAAAACAGATATAACAAAAGTATTTGAAAAAATAGATTTAAAAGGTCAAACAACAGAAGAAATAATAAAACAATCATTAAAACATTTAGCAAGATAAAAATAAAAAAGAACATATACAAATTTATCAAAAACAAGTATTACTAGGCAAAATTGTATTTAAAATACCGGAGTGTACACATGTACATGAGGATTTTTAAATACAATTTTAACGACGTAAGACGAAGTTTTTCATAAATTTCATGAGGTGAGGATATGAATATAAATGAGCCATTAGCACACAGAATGCGCCCCAAAACCCTAGAACAATTCATAGGACAAGAACATATTGTAGGAAAAGACAAACTACTATACAGAACAATAAAAGCAGATAGATTATCAAGTATAATTCTTTGGGGACCACCAGGATGTGGAAAAACATCACTTGCAAAAGTAATAAGTGAAACAACTAAATACAAATTCAAAAAAATAAATGCAGTAACATCAGGAGTAGGAGATATAAAATCAGCAATAGAAGAAGCAAAAAATCCATTTATGAATCCATCAGGAAAATGCATACTATTTATTGACGAGATACATAGATTTAATAAACTACAACAAGATGCACTACTTCCATATGTTGAAGATGGAACTGTAATATTAATTGGAGCAACAACGGAAAATCCATATTTTGAAGTAAATAAAGCCTTAATCTCAAGGTCTATGGTAATAAAACTAGAACCGCTAAAAAAAGAAGATATAATAAAAGCAATAAAAAATGCATTAACATCAAAAGAAGGACTTGGAGAATACAATATAAGAATATCAGAAGATACAATAGAAAGAATAGCAGAAATTTCAAGTGGAGATGTAAGAACAGCATTAAATGGATTAGAAATAGCAGTATTAACAACCAAAATGAATGCTAAAGGTGAAATAGAAATAACAGACGAAATAGCAGCACAAAGCTTTAATAAGAAAAAATCCATGTTTGACAAAAATGGAGATAGTCACTATGACAACATAAGTGCAATGATAAAATCAATGAGAGGAAGTGACCCAGATGCAGCAGTATTTTATCTAGCAAGAGCAATAGATGCAGGAGAAGACCCAGTATTTTTAGCAAGAAGAATAGTATTAGCTGCCGCAGAAGATGTAGGATTAGCAAATCCGCAAGCCTTAGTAGTGGCAACATCAGCAATGCAAGCAGTAACAATGGTTGGAATGCCAGAAGGAAGAATAATATTATCAGAAGCGGCAGTATATGTAGCCAATTCTAAAAAATCGAATGCAACATATCTAGCTATAAATAAAGCATTGGAAGATGTTAGCACAAAAGATACAGGAACTATACCAATGCATATAAGAAATGCACCAGTAGAAGGAATGCAAGTACACGGATATGGAAATGGATATAAATATCCACATGATTTTCCAGGACACTATGTACAGCAACAATATCTTCCAGACAAAATGTTAGGAACAAAATATTATATACCAGATGAAAATATACATGAAGAAAAATTTAATGAATTCAATTAATAAAAATATAGAGTACAATTTCTGTACTCTATATTTTTATTAGATTATTCTTCTAATAGATACATATATTCTTTATAATACTCAGGAATTTCTTCACCATTTTTAATAAATTCTTCTAATTCAGCTTTAATTAAAATATTTTCAACTTCTTCATATGGTTTATAATCTTCAATATTAGGAACTTTTAAATCTTCATCAGTCACAACATTTAAATCTATGTAAAAATCAATAGTAGAATTATTAGGAAGCATATTTCTAACAGTAAGACCAGTAGACTTATCAATACAAATAACTTGTTCGTCATGTACTAAACGACTACTATCAATTCTATAACAATCTTTTCCATGATAATTCATACTAGTAATCTTTGAAGATATGCTCATACTTAAAATAGAACGCAAACTATTATAGTCTTCATTAGGATCCATAAACATAGGATAAATAGAACGATTTTCCATAGTACCAGGTCTATAAAATTTTATACCAGTTCTTTCATCAATATTATATCCATATAAATTATTTCCATCATAATAATTCCAAAAAGTAGGTGTATGAGTAGCAGTTTCATTAGCAGAAATATCTGTACTTATCCAAGTTTCTAAAAATTTACCATCTTTTTTATAAAAATCATATAAAAACATATGTCCCTTACCATAACTATACATTTGATAATGATAATTATTAGCATCCAAAAGAGTTTCTTGGCGTTTGTTCATAACAGAAGAAACAATTATAATATTTCGTGTGAAATGAACAAGGATTATGGCCAAAATGATTAAAACAATAAATTTTAAAACTTTTAATTTCTTATTATATTTTTTAGCAAAATTAACAAATTTTTTTGACTTAATACTTTCATGGGCAACATCATTTTTTTTCATTTTATCTAATAACAACTTACATTCATTACACTCATTTATATGAGACTCAATAAATTCATTACTTTCATTAGAAGTCAAATTATCAACATAATTAGGTAATAAATCTTTTACTAATTCACAATTATTAATCTTTTTCATAACAATCACTCTCCTTTATTTTAGTTTTCCCTCTATAAAAGGTAACTCTAGCCCAGTTTTCGCTTTTTCCAAAGATAGCTCCAATTTCTTTAAATTTCAAATTACCATTAATTCTAAGTTCAATAACTTTTTTAGAAATGTTATCAAGAGAATTAATTTTTGTATTTAAACTTATTTGTTCATAATTTGAAATTAAATTATGTTCAATATCTTCATCAGAAACAATTAAACTAAGATCATCATAATTAATAACAGATTTCTTATTTTTTCTTATTTCATCATACCAAAGATTTTGAGCAATTTTGCAAAGCCATGTAGATATTTTAGAATCTTCTTTAAAAGAATTAATACTTACAATAGCTTTATAAAATGTTTCTTGAGCTAATTCTTCAGAGATATCGGCGTTATGAGTTAAACAAAGTAGATACTTATAAATCATGTCAAAATATTCTGTGTAAATTTCTTCAATATTTTTCATATGTTTTGCTCCTTTACTATTAGACGGACAAAAACTAAAAACGTTACAAAATATATTAACAAAAAAATGTATATTTTTTCAAATTATTTACAAAAATAATAATATGAAAAATAAGATAATTGGATTTATAGCAGGAATTGTAAGTGGACTTTTTGGAGCTGGTGGAGGAATGATATTAGTACCAGCGTTTACGCACATAAATAAAATGGGAGAAAAAGAATCAAGAGCAACATCAATATTTTGTATACTGCCATTAGTAATAGCAAGTTGTATTATATATATGAAAAATCAATATATAGATTGGAATATAGGAATAAAAAGTGCAATAGGAGGAATAGTTGGAGGAATAATAGGTTCAATACTATTAAAAAAATTAAACAACAAAATACTAAACATATCATTCACAATTTTCCTATTATATGTATCAATAAAAATGATAATTTAAATCAAAAGCAAGTCAAAAAAAGATTTAGTATATAGTTTAAAAACTGGAGTGTACATAAGTACATGAGGATTTTAAGATATAATTTTAAATACATCAGATACTGAATATTTTTTGACGAAAGGATAGCACATGGAAGTATTATTTGGTTTAATAGCAGGAATAATAAGTAGCTTAGGAATGGGTGGAGGAACAATACTAATATTATTACTTTCAATATTTTTAAATACAGAACAACATGTAGCACAAGCAACAAATTTAGTATTCTTTGTTCCAACATCAATAACAGCAATAATTATGAACATAAAAAACAAAAAAATAAATTGGAAAGTTTCAAAAGACATAATAATATATGGAGTAATTGGAGCTATTTTAGGTAGTTATATTTCAAACTATTTACCAAACGAAAAATTAAAAAGAGTATTTGGTATATTCTTACTCTTAATAGCTTTTTTTCAAATATATGAAATATATAGTTCGTATACTAAAAATAAAAAAGCAAATACTAAAAATATAAAAAATAAATAGGAGGAAAAGATTATGAAATTTGTAAAAGGTGCTATAATAGGCTCAATGGCAACAGCAACAGCTATGATGCTATATAAAGATATGAATAAAAATACAAAAAATAAAGTTATAAAAAAAGGAAAACAATTTGCTAGAAAAATGGGTGTTCTTTAACATAGATAAAAGCCTACTATTAGGTAGGCTTTTATAGTTAGTCTTTACAGTTGCAAGGACATTCTGGTTCACAAGGATGTTTTTTATCTTCACAAGGATCTAATTTTGTACCTTTTAAACATCTTCTTTTTTCAAAAGAACATTCGCTACAAACTTTAACATGTTTTACTTTATCAGACCAAACTTGAATTTCATAAAATTTGTCTGGACAAAGAGGACCAAATACAAATTCACCATTTTTATCTGAGAAAGTATGAGAAACAGGACGTCTTTCTTCCATTCCACAGTCTTTTACAACTTCGATTAATTTTACAACAGCGTCTTGAATTGGTTCACCATGTTTGTTTTTTAATACACCATAAATTACGTTTCTGTCATCTTCTGGCACGATAATTTCCATATCGAATTGTTTACCTTTTTCGATGAAGCCATCTACATCTACAACTGGACACATATTTTTTTCTATTTCCATTTAAAATCATCCTTTACATATTTTTGCTTTCGCTTAGTATATATTATGAGAAAAAGGAAAAAATGTGAAAAATGAGCATATAATTTTTATTAGAGGTAAATAAAAAATGTCTATTATAGGAATAATTACAAATTCAAATAATATAATTGAATTACAAAACAAAAATAATTTAATACTTATAAATGATAAAACAATTGAAAATATGAAAAATATAAAATTTGATGTAATAGTTATATATGAAGAAATAAAACAAAATGAAAAAGTGAAAAAACTTATAAATAACAGTAAATATTTAATAGTAAGTACAGATTTTAAAAATAATAAAGAATTAATTAATGAAAAGTTAGAGGGGATTGTTTTAACATTTGGATTTTATAGCAAATCAAGTATAAGAATTGTGAGTAATGAAAATGAAGAAATAATTTTAGAAATACAAAGAGAAATAAAGAACTTAAAAGGTGAAAAAATAGAATGCCAAGAAATAAAATTGAATAATAATTATGGGAAAAATCATATTTATTTAGCAATAGCAATGAAAATATTAGAAATTTTGGGGAAAATATAAAGTTTTTATGTAGACAAAAATGGAAAATCGTGCTATAATAAACTTGTTTATACGAAAAAAACAAGCAAAAGCAATAAAAATACCATAGATAAAATAAGGAGGAAAAAAGAGTGGTTACAAATTTATTAGAAAATAACCATCTAGTATTAGTTGGAAAGGTTACAAGTGATAAAACATATAGTCATGAAATATATGGAGAAAAATTTTACATATTTGACTTAGAAGTACCAAGACTAAGTCAAGCAGTTGATGTAATACCAATAACAGTATCAGAAAGGCTATTAACTAATTTAGATTTGCAAATAGGAAAAAAATTAGTAGTAGAAGGACAATTCAGATCATACAATAGCTATCAAAATGAAAGAAACAAATTAATACTAACAGTATTTGCAAAAGATATAGTAGAAACAATTGAAAATGAAGAAGAACAAGAAGAGAAGAAAGAAATAGTATCAAATGAAGTTACACTATCAGGATATATTTGTAAAAAACCAATATATAGGCAAACACCATTTGATAGAGAAATAGCAGATATTTTATTAGCGGTAAATAGAGCATATAATAAGAGTGATTATATACCTTGTATAGCTTGGGGAAGAAATGCAAGATTCTGCCAAAATATGGAAGTGGGAACAGAAGTAAAAATAGTAGGTAGAGTACAAAGCAGAAAATATGAAAAGAAATTTGAAGATGGAACATCAGAAGTAAGAGTAGCATACGAAGTATCAATATCAAGTATGGAAATAATAGATAAAAACGAAACACCAATAGCAGAAGAAGTAGGATAATAAAATATAAATACAATAAAAAACAATATATGTATTTCGCTAGACGTTGTGGGGACCGTTCAAAAGTTCTCAAAAGTTTGAAAAACTTTTGTAAGAACTTTTAGAATGGGGACGCAAGAAATACATATATTGTTTTTTTATTATTGTCAAATATAATTTTATATTTAACTATAAATTTATATTGAATATCCAAATCCCATTTGATATAATTCCTAATATAAAAAAGGAGAACATATGAAAGACATAGAAAAGAAAAACAAATACAAATTTCATGTAATAATAGTAATATGTATAATCCTATATTGCATAGGAATAGCACCAAAAAGCTTACAAAATGACACATTTTATACAATAAAAGTAGGAGAATACATTTCTCAAAATGGAATAGGAAATCTAAGAGAAGACCCATTCTCATGGCAAGAACTCCCATATACTTTTCCACATTGGCTATATGACATAATAATATATGAAATATACTCAGCAGGAGGAATGTTTGGAATATACATATCAACAATAATTCTAACAGCAATTTTAGGAATAAGCATATATGCTACAACAAATAAAATATCTAAAAATGCACCAGTTTCGGCAACATTAACATTTTTTGCACTATACTTAATGAAACCATATTTAGCAGCAAGAGCACAATTAGTAACATTTTCACTAATGATATTAACAATATATTTAATAGAAAGATATTTAGAAACGGCCCAAAAAAGATATGGAATAGGATTAATTATATTTTCACTACTAATAGTTAACCTACATATGGCAGTATGGCCATTTTTCTTCGTATTATTTTTACCACATCTTGCAGAATACTTTATTTCACTAGATATAATAAACTTTGATTTAATATTAAAAATAAAAATATTATTATTAAAAAGAAAAGGCGGAAATGAAGAAAAAATAGCTAAACTAAATGATGATTTAAATGATAATAAGAAAAAAAGAGAAGAAGTAAAAAATAATCCATATAAAATAAGAGTAAAAAGAAACGATAATGTAAAAAAACTATGTATAGTAATGATAATATGTGGATTTATGGGAATATTTACTCCAACAGGAATAACAACACCATATACATATTTATATAAAACATTAACTGGAAACACTATGGAAGTAATCAATGAACATCTACCATTAGACTTAGGAGCAAATAAAGACTTTGTAGCATATTTCGTAATCTTTGTGCTAATATTAACATTTATTGATGTAAAAATAGATTTAAAAAACATATTTTATTATGTAGGATTATTATATTTAGCATTAAATGGACGAAGACAAGTCTCAATGTTTTTAATTATATGTACACCAATATTAGCAAAAATAGTTTCAGAAGTATTTGAGAAGTATTCACCAGACTTACAAAATGATTTAATAAAAATGGTAAATAATTTCTATGGAAAAGTATTATTAACAACAATAGTAATGATAATATCAATTCAAGACTTAAAGCCAAAAGTAAATGAACAATACTATTATGAATCAGATTATCCTATAAGAGCAGCAGCTTGGATAAAAGAAAATTTAGATTTGAAAAATATAAAATTATTTAATGAATACAACTATGGAAGTTATTTAATATATGAAGGAATTCCAGTAATGATAGATTCAAGATGTGATTTATATACACCACAATATAATACAAAAACTGGTAGAGCGAAAGATGGACAAGACATATTTATGGATGTACAAAATATAGCAACTGGAAAAGATAACTATAAAGAAACATTTGAAAAATATGGAATAACACATGTAATTACATACTCAGATTCAAATGTAAGTCAAAAATTAAAAACAGATAACAATTATAAGAAACTATATCCATTAACAGAAGAAGAAAAGGAAGATAAACGTTTTGTTATTTATGAAAGATTGGATATTAAAAAATGAAAAAAGAATATATAGTAAATAGAGATGGAATTAGACTAGACAAAGCCATTGCCGAAATAGATGAAGATATTTCAAGAATGCTAGTGCAAAAACTTATAGAAAATGATAAAGTTTTAGTGAATGGAAAAAAAGAAAAAGCATCATATAAAGTTAAATTAAATGATAAAATAATAATAGAAATAGAAGAGCCAAAAGAATCTAAACTAAAAGCAGAAGAAATACCATTAAATGTAGTATATGAAGACAACGATATTATTATCATAAATAAAGAAAAAGGAATGGTTGTACACCCTGGAAATGGAAATCAAGATGGAACTTTAGCAAATGCTATAATGGCAAGATGCAAAGACTCGTTATCAGGAATTGGTGGAGAAATTAGACCTGGAATAGTTCATAGAATAGATAAAGATACTTCAGGAATAATAATAATAGCTAAAAATGATAAAGCACATATAAATATAAGTAACCAAATAAAAGAACATAAAACTAAAAAAACATATTTAGCATTAGTACGTGGAATCGTAAAAGAAAATGAAGCTACTATAGATATGCCGATAGGAAGAAGTCAAAAAGATAGAAAAAAAATGGCAGTTGTTAAAACAGGAAAAAATGCAATAACACATTTTAAAGTTTTAAAAAGATATAAAGAGAATACACTTTTGGAAGTTAATATAGAAACAGGAAGAACACACCAAATAAGAGTACATCTATCTGAGATAGGATATCCAATAGTTGGAGATTATACATATTCAAACGGAAAAAATAAATTTGGAGTAGAAGGACAAATGTTACATGCGTATAAAATTAAATTCAAACATCCAACTACAGAAAAAGAAGTTGAATTTACAGCAGAATTACCTGAATATTTTTCAAACATAATAAAAATATTAGAAAGAGAGGAACAAGTTTAAAAAAGTGGAAGAAAGACTACAAAAATATCTAGCAAATAGTGGCATAGATTCAAGAAGAAAATGTGAACAATATATACTAGATGGAAAAGTAAAAGTAAATGGAGAAGTTGTTACTGAGCTAGGAATAAAAGTAAATCCAGAAAAAGATGAAATTATTTTTAATGGTAAAAAAGTAGAAGTAAAAGAAAATAAAATATATGTATTACTAAATAAACCAATAGGATATGTAACAACAATGAAAGAACAATTTGGAAGAGATAAAGTAACAGATTTAGTACATGTAAAAGAAAGACTTGTTCCAGTGCGGGAGATTAGATATGTACACATCAGGAGCAATAATACTAACAAACGATGGTGACTTTATTTATAAAGTGACACATCCAAAAAATGAAGTTACTAAAACATATACAGTTACTTTGAAAGGACAAGTATCTAATGAAGAAATAGAAAGATTAAGAAGCGGAGTAACATTAGATGATGATTTTACAACTAGTCCTGCAAAAGTAAAAAAAATAATGGAAGATAAAGAAAATAATAAAACAAGATTAGAAATTGTAATACATGAAGGAAAAAATAGAGAAGTAAGAAGAATGTGTGAGGCAATAGATAAAAAAGTTTTAGCGTTACACAGAAGCAAAATAGGAAAAATAAGTTTAGATGGTTTAAGCTTAGGAAAATGGAGATATTTAAAAGAAGACGAAGTAAGAAGTCTTATAAATTAAAAATAAGAAATTATACGAAAGAAGAGGAGAGAAAATGGAAGTTAAACACGGAAGAAAAGAATTAAGAAAAGAAGAAATTAATTGGATTCAAAATGAAGCACAAACAGGAAAAATATTAGATGGAACAGTAAAAAACATTAGACCTTTTGGAGCTTTTGTTGAAATGAATAATGGAGTAGTTGGATTACTACACATAGAAGATATATCAGTTTCAAGAATAAAAAGTCCAGAAGAGAGATTTAAAGTTGGACAAAATATAAAAGTTATGATAAAATCAGTTGACAAAGATTTAAACAGAATAGAATTAACTCATAAAGAACTTTTAGGAACTTGGGATGAGAACATAGTATCATATCAAGAAGGTGAAAAAGTTCAAGGAATAGTAAAAGAAACAGAAAAACAGAAAAATGGAATTTTTATAGAGCTAAAGCCAAATTTAGTAGGCTTAGCAGAATATAAAGATGGATATGAATATGGACAAATAGTAGATGTATACATTAAAAAAATAGTAAAAGACAAGAAAAAAATAAAATTATTAATTGTCTAATAACGAAGTTTGTAAGAGATTTTTACTAAAAAATCTCACAAAAAATACACCTAAAAATAATTTAATGGGAGGTAAATTAAATGGTAGAAGATGAAAAAATTAAAACAACGGTTTCTCCGTTTGCAATGAAAGAAGGGGAAATCAAAACATTTGATGGAAAGGATGGATATGTCTCAATAAACCAAATAATTCATAGAATTAATTTGGGACATATAACAGAAATTCACTTTAAAATATTAGAATTAGTAAATGAATTCGAATTTATGACATCAAGACAAATATATCAAATATTAGTTCACAGAAATATTGATATAAAATCACAAGACAAATTAAACAATAAGTTAGAACAATTAATAAAAACAAAAGTACTAACAAGATACTATTTTTCAAGTGAAGATGGAAAATGTATATACAGAGTATATTGCTTAGAAAAAATGGGAAAATACTTGCTAAATTCCAGAAACATAGAATGCAAATGGCAACCAACAGATAATACAAAGCCAGTTTCAATGATAAAGAAAAGATTAGCTGGAAATCAGATAATTGTAGCATACATGAGAAAAGTTGGAGCTTTTGATTCATATATAGTAAAACCAGCAATTACTGCTAAAAAATCTGGAAAAATCCTTAAAGCAAATGCAGGTGTTAAATTAACTAAAAAAGGAATTTCAGTAGATTTCTTATTTGAAGTTGTTAGAAGAGAAGAAGACTGGGAAAATAAATTTGAGGAAAGAATGAGATTATATAAAGATTTTTATGAGAACTTTGTACAATTTGATTCAGGATATGAAAGAGCTCCTCAATTTATATTAGTTGCAGAAGATGATAAACATATGATAGAGATATTTAAAGTAATAGTTACAAAAAAATTAGAAATACCTAATATGAAAATATATTTTACACAGGATTTGAGTCAAAATACAACAACATTGGATAAATCACTTATTGAGTTCGTTACAGATGAGAATGGAAAATATAAAATGAATAATGTTGAAGTTAAATTATTAGGATAGTAAATATAAAAAGTAAAATAACTTAATAAAAAAAGAATCATAAAATTAGAACTCCTTGCTGTCAGTCTCATAGAGAACATTTAAAGCACAAAATTTCAAATTGTATTTAAATTTTGTGCTTTTACGTTCTCTAATTTGCTTCCAAACTGCACGTCGTTTCTAATTTTATGATTCTTTTTTTATTAGGTGAATTGCGTTTAATATAATTATCCTAATAAAATTTAATATATGTCATAAAAAAACAAGCTGGGCATAGTATTGAATATGAAGATTATAAGTTTAGATAAATTAAAAACAGGACAGATGTGTAATGTCTTAGAAATTGAAGTATTAGGAGAAACAAAATATAGGTTGTTAGATATGGGAATTATACCAAATACTAAAATAAAATTAACCAAAAAAGCACCATTAGGAGACCCAATACAAATAGAAGTGAGAGGATATAGTTTAAGCATAAGAAAAGAAATTGCACAAAAAATTAAAGTTGAGGTTGAAGAATGATATTTGCATTAGTAGGAAATCAAAACTGCGGAAAAACAACAATATTTAATGAAATAACAAACATGAATCAACGTGTTGGAAATTTTCCAGGAGTAACAGTTGAAAATGTTATAGGTGAAGTTCCTAAAATTAAAAATTGTCAAATTGTTGACTTACCAGGTTTATATTCATTAAATACATACACAAAAGAAGAAACTGTAACAAGAGAATTCATTCTAAAAGCAAAACCAGATGTAATAATAAATGTAATTGATAGTAATAACTTAGAAAGAAATTTATACCTAACAATGCAATTAAAAGAATTAGGAATACCAATAGTAATAGGACTTAATATGCTGAATGAATTTAAAGCTAATGGAGGAAAAATAGACTTAAAACAATTGTCATATAGACTAAATATACCAATAGTACCATTAACTAATATTAATAAAAATGAAATCCAAGAACTGATAGAACAAAGCTTAATACAAGCAAAAAAAATATATACAAAAATAAATTATATAGAACAAAAGAATAAAGAAGAAATAATAAAGAAATATAATGAAATTGAAAAGGTATGTAATGGAACAGTAATAAAGCCTAAAAAAAGTAAAGAAAAAAATAAAACATATAAAATAGATAAAATACTAACAAATAAATTTTTGGGAATACCAATATTTATAGCAATAATGATTTTTATATTTTATTTAACTTTTAATGTAATTGGAGAATATGGCACAGAACTTATAAATAAAGGAATCGAAATTATTACATGTAAAGTTGAAAATATATTAATAGAGCACAATGTAAATCAAATAATAAGAACCTTAATAATAGATGGAGTGTTTAATGGAATAGGAAGTGTACTTAGTTTCTTACCAATAATAGTTACACTATACTTTTGCTTATCAATACTAGAAGATAGTGGTTATATGGCAAGAATTGCTTTTATAATGGATAAAACATTAAGCAAAATAGGACTATCAGGAAAAAGTATTGTGCCAATATTATTAGGTTTTGGATGCTCAGTGCCAGCTATTTTATCAATAAGAACAATACAATCTGAGAAAGAAAGAAAACTTACGATGATGTTAGTTCCGTTTATAAGCTGTTCAGCTAAAATACCTATTTATGCAGTATTTATATCAGTATTTTTTAAACAATATAGTGCTATTTTTATGATAATTATTTATATACTTGGGGTAATACTTGGAATAGCAGTAACATCAATTATAAAAAATAAAATAAATTCTGGAAATCAATCTACATTTATAATTGAACTGCCAAATTATAGATTACCATCGATTAAAAACACATGGCACTTAATGTGGAATAAAACAAAAGAATTTATAGAAAAAGCATTTTCAATAATATTTGTTTCTTCTATTATAATATGGTTCTTGAAAAGTTTTGACATTAATTTATGCTTAGTACATGAAGATAATAGTATGTTAGCACAAATAGGAAAAAAGATAGCTCCAATTTTTGCACCATTAGGATTTAAAGATTGGAGAATTGCAACAGCTTTAATAGTTGGAATAAGTGCAAAAGAAGCAGTAATAAGTACATTAAGTATCTTAACTAATACAACTAGTAATTTATTACAAACAATGTTAGGAACAATATTTACTCCAAGTTCTACATTAAGCTTTTTAATATTTGTATTGCTATATACACCATGTATAGCAAGTATAAGTATAATAAAAAAAGAATTTGGTCTAAAAACATCAATAAAGATATCTTTAAACCAATTCTTAATAGCATATATAATGGCATTTATAATATATAATTTAAGCAATTTGTTTTTTTATTTCTTCTAATGCCTTAGATAATTGGTCAGGGCAAGAAGTACCACGTAAACCACAAGGAATACCTTTTAATTTTGAAATAACTTCGTCAATGTCATGTCCCTCAACTAATGAAGTAACAGCTAAAGTATTTCCAGGACAGCCACCAACTATTTTAACAGAAGAAATAATATTGCCATCCATTTTTATAACAAATTCACTAGAACAAACACCACTTGGTCTATATCTATATTCCATAAAAATCACTCCTTGCGAAATATTATAACAAAAAAGTATATAATATACAAATATTTTTCCATGTAAAATATAAAATATACATAAATAAAAAAAGATACAATTTCTAAAAAATAGAGAATGTATCTTCTTATTTTTTTGAAATTTTAATGTAAATTTAAGAAAAAAGAAATAATATAGATGCATCAAAAACAAAAGGAGGAGATATAAAATATAATATAATAAAGAAAGGAAATTGATATGAGAAAAAAAGAAAAGAAAGAAGTAGACCTGATTCAGGTAGAAAACATGTTAAAAGTTGATGGTGAAATAGATAAGAAAGAAAATAGTTTTGAAAAAATAATGCTAATATATAAATCAGCAATAAAAGTTTTAAAAACAAAATTAGATATATTAAATGATGAATTTAATAATTTTTATGAATACAATCCAATAGACCACATAACAGAAAGAATAAAATCACCAGAAAGTATCATAGAAAAAATGAATAGAAAACAATTAGAACTTACATATAGAAACTTAATAGAAGAAATAAATGATATTGCAGGAATTCGAATAATATGCTCATTTAAAGATGATATTTTTAAAATTGTAAATATAATAGAAGAATTTCATGACATTGAAATTCTAGAAAGAAAGGATTATGTAACAAAACCAAAAGCGAGTGGATATTCTAGTTATCATATGATTTTAAATGTACCAGTAACATTTTCAGACAAAACAATATATGCAAAAGTTGAAGTACAAATTAGAACAGTGGCAATGGATTTTTGGGCAAGTTTAGAACATAAACTTAAGTATAAGAAAAATATAAGCAAAAAATCATCAAAAGAACTAATAAAATGTGCCAATATAATATCAAAATTAGATGATAAAATGTTAGATATAAAATGTAATGTCTGAAAATTAATTGATAAAGAAGAGAATCTGTAATATAATAAGCACATTAGAAGGAGTAAAATAAAAATGAAAATAGCAATAATTTCTGATATACATGGTAATTTAGAGGCATTAAAGGCGACAATAAAAGATATAAAAAATAAAAAAGTGGATAAAATAATGTGCTTAGGAGACATAATTGCAAAAGGATATCATACATGTGAATGTATAGAAATAATAAAAAAAGAATGTGATGTAGTACTAAGAGGAAATTGTGATAGACATTTTACTGAAAAACTAGATGAAACAAAAAATGAAATAGAAATAAAGAGATGGAAAAGATTAAATGAACAATTAAGTAAAAAAAAAATATTGAAGAAATACAATATTTAAACAATTTACCATATTCATTTGAATTTTATTTAAGTGGAAGCTTAGTAAGATTATTTCATGCAACACCTGAAAAGGATAATAAAGTAATAATAAATCAAGATTCAATAGAAGAAAAGCATAAAATGTTTATGCCAAGTGAAAAAACAATTTCAAACAAAATAGCAGATATTGTAGTTTATGGTCATATACATCATCAATACATGGATAAATTATATAACAAAACATTACTAAATGCGGGAAGTGTAGGAAATAACTTTTGTTTAATTAGAAATCCAGAAAAAGATAGTAAAATAGAAGAAATAAGACAAGCAAATTATTGTATATTAGAAGGAGAATATGGAAAAGAAGAATATTCTGAACATTTGTCAATACAATTTGTAAGAGTTCCGTATAATGTAGAAAAGGAATTAGATGAGAAAGAAGAATTTTTTGAAAAAGAAGAATTTAAATATGAAATAAATAATGGAACATATAGAAACATGGAAAAAATAAAAACAAACTTTAAAAGATTAGGAATAGATATAGAAAAACTTTAATTAAAATAATTTTTTTAATTTATAAAATATTATAACAACTCAGAAATATAATTTTTTCTGAGTTGTTATTTAGATAAAGAAAAAATATATTGTAAGTCAAAACATTGTTGACATTTATCGTAAAATAACAATGTTCTTAAAATAAATAAAAAATAAGGAAAATATAGAAAAATATAGAAAAAACTTATTGACAAGCACACAATAGCATAGTATAATAACAATTGCGTAAAGAATGCGATGAAGCAGGATGTGGCTACACATTATAGTGGAGGGAACTCCTGCAGAGTATGTCTTGGCTTAGACCGGGCGATAAGTTTGATAAAAGCACACTTGTCCAGGATACAAAAGAAATTATTGTAACTTGGATTTATATATAGGTTTAAAAGAAACACAAGGGTGCGTTTATAACTTGCCGTTACATTTTTATAAGGAGGGAAAACAATGGCAACATCAAACCAAAACGTAGGAAGTGAAAAAATCAGAATAAGATTAAAAGCTTATGACTTCGTAGTTTTAGACCAGTCTGCTGAAAGAATAGTAGATACTGCTAAAAGAACAGGAGCAAAAGTTTCAGGACCTATTCCACTTCCAACAGAAAAGGAAATAGTAACAATTTTACGTTCTCCACACAAACATAAAGATTCAAGAGAGCAATTCGAAATGAGAACACACAAAAGAGTTATTGATATCCTTTATCCAACACAAAAAACAGTAGATAGTTTAATGAAATTAGATTTACCAGCTGGTGTTGATATAGAAATCAAATTATAATTTAAAATTTGCGCAAGCAACAAAACCAAGCTCACACGATGAAAGTGATGCTACAAATCAAAAACAAGTATTACAAGGCAAACGAGTGAAGATTCCGCAGACGTACTAGTGTACGTTGAGGAAAGATGAACGAGTTTAACACAGTAAGACGAAGTTTTTCATTTGGAGCCGTGTAAGCCAATAGTTAGGAGGAAAGAAAGATGAAAAAAGCAATCATCGGTAGAAAAGTCGGAATGACACAAATATTTGATGAAAAAGGTAATGTAATACCTGTAACAGTAATTGAAGCTGGACCATGTAGCGTAGTTCAAGTTAAAACAGTAGAAACAGATGGATACGATGCAGTACAATTAGGATTTGGTACAGTAAAAGAACATAAAGTAAACAAACCAGAAATGGGACATTTTACAAAAGTAAAAGTTGCTCCAACAAAACATTTAAGAGAATTCAGATTAGCTGATGTACAAAATGTTAAAATAGGAGATGAAATAAAAGCTGACATCTTCACAGAAGGTGAAGTAGTAGACATCCAAGGAATAACAAAAGGAAAAGGATTCCAAGGTGTTATCAAAAGACATGGTCAATCAAGAGGACCTATGGGACATGGTTCTATGTATCATAGAAGACCAGGTTCAATGGGAGCTTGTTCTACACCAAGTAGAGTATTTAAAGGTAAAAAATTACCAGGACATATGGGAAATGT
>CANCZH010000023.1 GCA_947382445.1 uncultured Clostridium sp.
ATAATCAAAAAATAAAATGTACAGTATGTAGCTGTAAATATAATGGAATAGAAGATTGTCATTGTCAATTAGAAGAAATTACAGTAAAACCATATCCAGATGATAAGTCAAGACAAACAGATGAAACAGTTTGCTCAAATTATAAATGTGCACACAAATAATAAAGCGAGGATTATACCTCGCTTTATTATTGTTCTTTTTTCTTAATTTCATTAATATTTTCTTTTCGTCTATCATTCTTTCTTCTATCTTCTGAAACAAAAGAAGAATTTTTTCTTCTATTTTTTTTTCTTCTTTCATCAAATAAATCTCCATCATGGTTCATTACTATCATTAAAATCACCTCTCATTTGTAAATTTTTTGTAGAATGCATAAATTAAAATTAGTATATCACATGAAATTTAAAATAGCAACTTGACAGAATGGATTATAAGAAATAAAATGATAAAGAAATTAAAATCAAGGAGGGTAAAATTATGCCACTAGTTACAACTAAAGAAATGTTTGAAAAATCAATGAAAGAGAAATATGCAATAGGAGCTTTTAATATTAATAATATGGAGTTTATACAAGCTATAACAGAAGCTGCAAATGAAGCTAAATCACCTGTTATATTACAAGTATCATCAAGTGCTATAAAATATGCAGGAATAAAATATTTAATGAAAATGGTTGAAGCAGCAGTAGAAAGTACAGATATTCCAATAGCTCTTCACTTAGATCATGGACCAGATTTTGAAACATGTAAAATGTGTATAGATAGCGGTTTCACATCTGTAATGATAGATGGTTCAAAATATGATTTTGAGGAAAATGTAGAAATTACAAAAAAAGTAGTAGAATATGCTCATTCAAAAGGTGTTGTGGTTGAAGCAGAACTTGGAAAATTAGCAGGAATTGAGGATGAAGTAAATGTAGCAGCGTCTGATGCTATGTATACAGACCCAGATCAAGCAGAAGAATTTGTAAGAAGAACAGGTTGTGATTCGTTAGCAATAGCAATAGGAACAAGTCATGGAGCTTATAAATTTAAAGGTGATGCAAAATTAAGATTTGATATCTTAGCAAAAATAAAAGAAAAATTACCAAATACACCAATAGTATTACATGGTGCATCTTCAGTAATTCCAAGTTTAGTAGAAATGTGTAATAACAATGGTGGAAATATTCCAGGAGCAAAAGGATGCCCAAATGAAATGTTAAAACAAGCTGGAGAAAATGGAGTATCTAAAATAAATGTAGATACAGATTTACGTTTAGCTATGACAGCACAAATAAGAAGAGTATTTAATGAAGATCCATCAGTATTTGATCCAAGAAAATACTTAGGAGAAGCAAGAAAAGAAATTAAAGCAACAGTATCTGACAAAATTAATAATGTATTCTGTTCAGCAAACAAAGCTTAATGTAAATTGTATTAACATATAATTAAAATATTTGACACAATTTTAAATTTATTACAACTAACAAAAAGTAGATTAAAAAATTTATTTTTTTCAAGGGCCACAATACAACTTTTATCATTTCTAAAAAAACTTGCCTGAGCCTCTCCATGGACGTTACCATGCACCCTCAGGCAAGTTTTTCAAGAAATGCTTAAAAGTTTCCTTTCGCACTTTCAAAAATTAAATTTGTTTAATCTACTTTTTTTATTGTATTATGTTTTTGTGTCAAATATTTTAATTATATATTAATACAATTTACATTAAACATCTAGTTTTCTAGCAAATGCCTTTTAATATACATTTCAGAATCACGTTTCTTTAAATCTTCACGTTTATCATACAATTTTTTTCCTTTACCAATACCAAGTTCTATCTTAACACGGCTACCCCTAAAATAAGCAGAAATAGGAATCAAAGAAAAACACTGCTGAGTAACTAACCCAATCAACTTATTAATTTCATTCCTATGTAATAACAATTTTCTAGTACGTAAAGGGTCTTTATTAAATATATTACCAAACTCATAAGGACTAATATGTATACCATAAACAAAAACTTCACCATTTTTTATAATAGCATAAGAATCTTTTAAATTCATCTTACCATTTCTAATAGACTTAATTTCTGTACCAGTAAGCTCAATACCAGCTTCAATAGTATTTTTAATATCGTAATTATGATAAGCAATAGGATTTTTTGCAATCAACTTTGTATCCATAAAATACACCTTTCAAATTAATCAAAATAACATAGCAATTATAACATGTAAAAATATAATAATCAATAATAGTGCTTTATGCTTTCAAAAAAGTAAAAACAATTAAGAAAAACGTAAAACACTATTATTCAAAAATTATTTTAATGTTTAGAGTTATTAGATTGAGCAGCATAATACCAAACTAAAGCAATTATTAAAACAGCAACAACAGCAAGCATAATCCACATCCACATAGTTGCATTGTTTGAAGCTGTTGCAGTAACATCATCAGCATTAGTTCTAGTAGTATTATAATCACCAGTTAAATTTTCTGTAATAGTATTTGAAGTACCAGTACTATCTCTAGTTATATCATTAGTAACATTTTCAGCACCATTTTCTATATTCTCAGTTCCATTACGTACAGTATTTCCAGTATTTTCAACACCATTTCTAACATCATTAACTACTGTTTCAGCTCCATCTCTAACATCTTCAGCTGTATTTTTAACAGCATTACCAGCTTTTTCTACAACATTTTCTGCTTCATTTGCAGCAAAAGAAAAACTACAAATAGAAAAAAGAAAAACTAATATAGCAGAAAAAATAAAAATCTTATTTTTCATAATAAATATCATCCTTCCTAAATAAAAATTCATGATTTATAATTATTATGAACAAATAAGATTAAAATATACAAAGCATATAAAATTTATTTTTTCATTCTTATTAAAATAGCAATAGAAAGAAAAATCAATAAAACTCCAACAGCAATCATTATAATTGATAAAGCATTTGAAATTCCTAAATCAGTATTATCAACACCAGAAGTAGTTGTATTGGTAGAAGTAGTTGATTTTGAATTTTTTGAAGTTTGATTGTTAACTCTATTACTAGAAGATGAAGTAGTATTATTATCAGAAGTGTTAGAACTATTATTAGAAGTTTCATTAGATGAAACATTTTGTGAAGATTCATCATCATCTGTAATAGTATTTGTTACTGCAAAATTTATATTACAAAAAATAAAAATAATCATAAAAAATAAAAATAAAATTTTTTTCAAATTTGACATAAATAAATCAATCCTTTCTTTTGAATAAAACAAATATAAATTATAATACACAATAAAACAAAAAAAGTCTAGTAAAATTTATTTATGTTCATTAAAAATTAAATTAATTATATAATTACATAATTCATCTTCAGAAATTTTGCTATTACTTCTAAGCCACCACATAATAATAGAAGTAAGAGCACCAGAATAAAATTCTGCCATTATCTTAATTGGAGTATTAAATTTAATACCAGACTTTTCTTCTTTCTCCAATAATTCAGTAATTTTAGTAATAGCAGAGTTATGAAGTACATTAATTATACCAGTACTATAATTATTATTAATCATACTTCTAAAAAATAATTTATTTGAGCCTAAATAATTTAAAATATTCATTATTAAACTAGTATAAAATTCCCTTGAAGTAGAATATTTCTTTTCAGAGAAATCACTAAGAAGTTCTTGTTCAAAATCATTAATACAATAATCTAATAATTCATATTTATCTGCAAAATGACTATAAAAAGTAGTTCTATGAACCATTGCCAAATTGCAAATATCATTAACTTTAACATTATCGAAAGACTCCTTTGATAATAATTCAAGTAATGCATTTTTCAATAACTTATAAGTTCTAGTAGTACGTAAATCGCCCATAAATTCCTCCATATTTATAAATATAAATCATTATAAAACAAAAAACTACACAAGTAAAGAAAAACTACATCTGTATATACAAAACGTGTAAAAATGTAGTTTATCTTAAAAATGATGATTAAGTGTTGTTGTAAAAAAAGAAAAACTTTCTATAATAGGAAAAGAGAGGAAAACAGAAAGGAGTTTTATATATGTCAAAATTAAGTAATTTTATATGTAAACACAAAAAAATAATTTTGATTATAACAATTTTATTATTAATACCATCAATAATAGGAATCAAAGCAACAAGAATAAACTACGATATATTAGTATACTTACCAGAAGATATTGAAACAATTAAACGGTGAAAATATTTTATCAGAAGAATTTAACATGGGTGGATTTTCAATTATTGTTTTGGATAACATGAAAAGCAAAGAAATTGAAAAATTGACTAAACAAATAAAAGAACTAGATAATGTAGAAAAAGTAGTAAGTATGGCAGATGTAATTGGAACCAATATACCAATAGAAATGGTGCCAGACGATATAAAAGGAAAAATATATAAAGATGGAAGTACTTTAATGCTAGCAACATTTAAAGAAGCAATTTCATCAGATGAAACAATGGAAACAGTTCAAAAATTAAGAGACATAACAGATGAAAGATGTAAAATAAGTGGAATGACAGCAACACTAATAGACACAAGAGATTTATCAAATTCAGAAATAGCAATATATGTAATAATAGCCGTATTGCTATGTCTAGTAGTATTAGAAATAGCATTAGACTCATATATAATGCCAATAATTCTTTTATCAAACATAGGAATTGCAATTTTATTTAATATGGGAAGTAACATCTTTTTAGGAGAAATTTCATACATAACAAAAGCAATAAGCGCAGTTCTTCAACTAGGTGTAACAATGGACTTTGCAATATTTCTATATCATAGTTATAAAGCAGAAACTGAAAAAACAAATGACATAAATGAAGCAATGTCACTTGCAATACAAAAAACATTTTCAGCAGTATTAGGAAGTTCATTAACAACAATAGCAGGATTTTTAGCATTATGTAGTATGAACTTAACATTAGGAAAAGACATAGGAATAGTAATGGCAAAAGGTGTACTATTTGGAGTAATAAGTGTTGTAACAATATTGCCAGCCATAATACTACAATTTAATAACCTAATAGAAAAAACAAAACATAAAGAAATACTACCAAAATTTGAACATTTAAAGAAATTTAATATAAAACATTATAAACTAATAATAGTAATATTTATAATTTTATTACCAATAGCAATATATACTTATAACCATACAGAAGTTTATTACAAACTAGACGAATCATTACCAGATAGTCTGCCAAGTATAACTGCAAATAATGAATTGAAAGACAAATTTGGATTGACATCAGAAGCAATGATTTTAATAGATAAAAACTTAGAAGACTACAAAATAAATGAAATGCTAGAAAAAATAGAAAACATAGATGGAATTGATTTCACTCTTTCATATTCAAAAATAGGAGTAAATGTTCCAGAAGAAATTTTATCAGACGATATAAAAGAAATTTTTACAAGTAATAATTATCAAATGATATTAGTAAGTTCAAAATATGAAATTGCATCAAACGAATTAAATGAACAAATAAACAAAATAAACGAAATTGTAAAACAATATGATGAAAATGGAATGTTTGTAGGTGAAGGACCTTTAATGAAAGACTTAGTTGAAATAAGTAATCATGATTTCAACAGTGTAAATACTTTCTCAATAGGAATTATATTTATAATAATGATATTTGTACTATCATCAATTTCATTACCAGTAATATTAATTTGTGTGATAGAATTTGCAATATTTATAAATATGGGAATTCCATTTTTAACAAATACATCTATACCATTTATAGCTTCAATAGTAATAGGAACAATTCAATTAGGAGCAACAATAGATTATGCAATATTAATAACAACAAAATATTTAGGATTTAGAAGAAGCGGAAAAGAAAAGAAAGAAGCAGTAGAAGAGGCATTAGGTTCATCAATAAGTTCAATAGTAGTAAGTGGATTATGTTTCTTTGGAGCAACTTTCGGAGTTGGAGCATATTCAAAAATAGAAATGATAGGTTCACTTTGCACACTAATGTCAAGAGGAGCAATAATAAGTGTTGTAGTTGTAATCACAGTACTACCAGCATTCTTAATGACTTTTGATAAACTAATTTGTAAAACAACATTAAAAATGAAAGAAATAAAGGAGGAAAATTAATTATGAATAAAAAGATATCTAAAATAACAGCAACAGTAATTTTAGGCTCAATGCTAATGTACACACTTCCAGTATCTGCATTTACAAAAGACGAAACAGTATATGCAAATATGAAAGTAAATGGAGAAAATTATAAAACAATTGTAACAACTAGATTAGAAAACACTGAAAATGAGAAAATACTAAAAGATTTAAGCAACCTTTTAAACATAGAAAATACAAGTGGAGATGAGAAATTTACTCAAGATGGAGAAACATTAATATGGGAAGCAGATACAAATGACATATATTATAAGGGAGAAACAAATAAAGAATTACCAGTAAAATTAAATATTAAATATGAATTAGATGGCGAAGAGATTAAACCAGAAGAAATAGCTGGGAAAACAGGAAAAGTAAAAATAACAATAGAATTTCAAAATAAAGATGAACATAAAGTTAATCTTAATGGAAAAGAAGAAACAATGTACACACCATTTGTAGTAGCATGTGGAACATATATAAATAATGAAACAAACAAAAATATAGAAGTAAAAAATGGAAAGATAATTAATGATGGAAGCAAAGCAATGGTTATAGGAGTAGCTTTTCCAGGAATGCAAGAAAGTTTAAAATTAGATAAAGAGAAGATAGAAATTCCAGAAACAATAGAGATAACAATGGATTCAAAAGAATTTGAAATGAATAATATAGTAAGTGTAATAACACCTAAAATAGTTGAAGAATCAGATTTAGATGTATTTAAAGAATTAGATAACATATATAATCAAGTAGGAACATTACAAACAGCAAGCCAAACAATTGAAACAGGAGCTAAACAATTAGAAACAGGAACTACTGAATTTTCAGAAAAATCAACTGAATTTAATAATGCAATAAATGAGTTTTCAAAGGGAATGAATACAGCAAGTTCAAATTATAAAACAATAAACTCTGGAATAGAAGAATTAAATAGTAAATCAGGACAATTACAATCAGGAAGTAAACAATTGTCAGATGGATTATCTCAAACTTTAAATGGAGTAAACCAAATGAAAAATGGATTAAACAGTTCTACTGAAAAAATGGCAACATTAGTTCAAGGAGCAGAGACAGTATCTAATGGATTAAAAAAATTAGATAGTAGTATAGTTATAACAGATAATACAGAAACAATAAAAAGTATAAAATCACAAATAGCAAAAGATAAAGAAACAATAACAAAATTAACAAATCAAACAGCAAAATTACAAGAAACAATTGCTACTGGTAAACTATCAGAAGAAGTTGTAGAAGTTTTAAAAGCTCAAATGATATCAAATAAAGAAGCAATTACAAATTTAACATATGACTATAATTATCTAGAAAATATAGTAACAAAATTAACTCGGAACAGATGGACAAATGAAAGTATTAAAACAAAGTGTTACACAATTATCAACAGGTGCAGAGCAAATAAACCAAGGAGTAAAAACGCTATCAGGAAGTGTAAAAGAATTAAGTACTGGACTAGAAACACTATCAGGAACAACAGAAAAATTATCACAAGGTGCTACAACATTATATAATGGAAGTAAACAATTATCAGCAGGAACATCAAAATTAAAACAAGGTTCAAATCAAATGAGAACTGGATTAGAAACACTAGATCAAAGTACAAAAGCAATTTTAGCAGCAGACAATCAATTAACAGATGGAGCTAAAACAATAAGTAATGGTGCAAAAGAGTTATCAAATGGAATACAAGAATTTAATAGAAGCGGAATAGAAAAAATATGTAGCTATGTAAATAATGATATTAAAACAATAACATCAAGAGCTGAAAAATTAAAAGAGTTATCAGATGAATATAATACATTTACAAAAATAAATGAAGAAGATAAAGGAAAAGTTAAATTTATTACAATAGTTGATTCAATCAAAAAAGAAGAAAATAAAGGACAAGAAGAATTGGATAAAAAAACTAGTAAATAAGTATTAGAATAATAAAGATTTTTATAATTTAAAGAAAAAGCCAAAGCAATCTATATTAGATTACATTGGCTTTTTATATATAAATAACAAAATGTGACCAGATTTAACACAAAAACAATATGTTGTGATATAATCTAGCAAAATACAATTCAGATTATTTTATAAAAGGAAAGATAAAATATGAACAATATTTATTTATCAAAATCAAAATACTGCAAAGCAAAACAATGCAACAAAATATTATGGTTAGATATAAACAAGCCAGAAGAGGCAATTCAAAAAGCAAGAGATTCTGTTTTAGAAAATGGTACGAAAGTAGGAGAATTAGCAAGAAAATATTTTGGAGAATACATAAATATAAATTTTGACGAAAATTTATCAAATATGATAGAAGATACAAAAAAGCAGTTAAAAAATGTACCTAATATTATTACAGAAGCATCTTTTAATTTTAATAATAATTTTTGTAGTGTTGATATTCTAAAAAATGATATAGATGGATTTGAAATTTATGAAGTTAAGAGTTCAACAGATGTTAAGGATATTTATTTAGATGATGTTTCTTATCAAGTATATGTATTGCAGAATCTAGGTTACAAAGTTAAAAAAGCAAATATAATGTATATTAATAGTAAATATGTTAGAAATGGAGAATTAGATCTAAAACAATTATTTAATATAAATGATGTTACAGATATTGCTTTTTTAAAACAGAAAGAAATAGAAAATAAAATTAAAGAAATAAATGAATACATGAAAAATATAGATGAACCAAAAAGCAAAATATCTATGCAATGTTTCAAACCTTATTTATGTTCATATTGGGAATATTGTACAAAAGAATTACCAGAGAAAAATATATTTACAATAAAAGGTGGTATGCATACTGATAAAAAATTTGAACTATATAATAAGGGAATAATTACATATAAAGATATAATAAAAACAAATATAAATGAAAAATATATACAACAAGCTGAGGTAGAATTATCAAATGAAACGATAATAGAAAAAGAAAAAATAAGAAAATTTATGAAAACATTAACATATCCAATATACTTTTTAGATTTTGAAACATATCAATCATCAATACCTGAATATGATGGTACTTGGGCTTATGAGCAAATACCTTTTCAATATTCACTTCATTATATAGAAAAAGAAGGAGGAGAGCTTAAACATAAAGAGTTTTTAGCAGAAGCAGGAATTGACCCTAGAAGAACTTTAGCAGAAAGATTAGTTTCAGATATTCCAAAGAATGTTTGTGTAACGGCATATAATATGGGATTTGAAAAAGGAAGAATTAGAGAAATGGCTGAGCAATTTGAAGATTTGAGAGAACATTTAATGAATATCCATGATAATATAAAAGATTTAATGATACCATTTCATGATAGATGGTATTATATAAAAGAAATGGAAGGTTCATATTCTATAAAATATGTTTTACCTGCTTTATTTCCAAATGACCCAGAGCTTGATTATCATAATTTACCAGTAGTACATAATGGAGGCGAAGCAAGTAGTGCTTTTATGGATTTAATAAATCATACTAAAAAAGAACAAGAAAAAATTAGAAATGGATTATTATTATATTGTGGTTTAGATACTTTAGCAATGGTTAAAGTATGGGAGAAATTAAAGGAGGTATAGCTAATATGGAAAAAATAGAAAATGAAGCTAAAAAACAATTATGGGAATTATTTAAAACTTTTAATGAAGAAAAAATTGAAGAATTAGTAAATAATTTAACAATATTTACAATAGCAGATTTAAGAACAAATCACTTTGAAAAATTAAAATCAGAAAAAAATATAAATGATAAAGGAGTATATTTTATTTTAAATCTACATGAAAATGAAAAAGTATTAGAATTTGAAGATACACAAATATTTAATAAAATATATGGTAAATGCAAAAATAGTGATGAATATAAAGTAAAAAATTTAGAAGATTCTTTCAATAATATAAAATTTAAAAGAATTATATATATAGGTAAAGCAGATGGAGAAAAAGGACTATTTCAGAGATTAAAACCGTATTTAGCACCATGGAAAAGTCATAGTGGTGGAAGAGCAATATGGAAGATTAAAGATGCCGAGCAATTAGGTGTTACTTGGATAACATTAAATGAATTTAATAAGTATTTAAATAATGAAAAGATTGAGGAAGCGAAGATATTAGAAAGAAAATTATTAAAAAAATATGTAGAGTATAATGGTAATTTACCAATTGCTAATCAAATTTAGAGAAATAGGAGAAGTTATGGAATTATATGAAAAGAATGGAAATGCAATATATATATTAAATGTATTAAAAAAATATAGTGATGAAGAACATATGTTATCAGCAACAGAAATAGGAAAAAAAGTAAAAGAAATATATGATGTAGAAATTGATTCAAGAACAATAAGAAGAAATATTAATTTATTGAAGTATAAGTTAGATTATGACATCAGCACACGAGATGAAAATGGAAAAGGATATTATATAACACGAAATCCTGATACAGATTTTGAGCCAGGAGAAGTAAGAGCAATTATCGATAATTTTAGTTATGCAAATTATATAGTTCCAAGTATTGCTAAAGATATTATTCAAAAATGTAAAAATATGCAGAATATATATGAAAACGAGAAACTGAAAAATTACCAGATATATGCTAATGATAATAAAACAGAAAATCAAGAAGTTATAAAAAATATTGAAGATATCACAGATAGCATATTTAACAATAATAAAATAAAGTTTGAATATTGGAAATATGTAATAACAAATAAACTAGAAAAACAAATAGTAAGTAATCCAACTGTTTCACCATATGCAATTATATATAATAAACAAGAATTTTATTTGATAGGAATAAAAGAAGGACAAGATAAATTTTATCATTATAGATTAGATAGAATGAAAAATATAAAAAAATTAAATGATAAAATAACAATAAAAAGAACAAAATCACAAATAAAGGATTTTGCTGAATCAACAGTTGAAATGTTTGGAGGAAAAAAAGATGAAGTTGAAGCAATTTGCCACATGTGCCTTTTAGATGCAGTTTTTGATATTTTTGGAAAAAATATTACTATTGAAAAAATATCAGGAGATAACGAACATTTTAAATTAATTGTTGATACTAATACATTAGGTTTTAAAATGTGGGCAATGAGAAATATAGATTTAGTAGAAGTAAAAAGACCAATTAGTTTGAGAGAAGAAATGAAAAAAGTAGTAGAAGAAGCAAATAAGAAATATAATTAAGGGGAAAAATTAATGTCTAATGAGGAGAATTTAAAAAAAGTTAGTTTTTTATTGAAAAGACTAAAAAATTGGGAAAACAAAAAAGAAAATATATGGGATAAAGATTATAATAAGCTAATAAAAAAAGTAGATGATAAACAAAATAAAGAAATATTAGAATGTTTAAAAAATATAGTAGAAAAAAGCGAAAAAAATTATATAGAGCAAAAAGAAATAAATATAAACAATTTAGAATATAAAGAAAATGATGAAGAAAAACTAGAAAAAGATATTATGTTTGAATTACAAAATAATTATCCAAAAGATTTAAAAGAGCTAGAAATAAAAAATTATGGAAATGTATTAAATTTGAGCATTAATCCAGGTAGCACTCAAAAAGAAGGACAAGAGGAAAATTCAAAAGAAGGTAAAATAGATACTATTATACCTTTATATTCATTTGATTTAGATGAAGAAATGTCAAAAAAAATTAATCCAATTATTACTAAATATAAAATTAATGAAAAATATATTTGGAGAAAATATTATAATCCAAATTTTGAGATATTTGCAGGAATTAATGCAAAATATCCTTGGGTTGCTCTAAAAAGAGAAATAATAGAAGAAGAATTTAAGAACATTTTAAAAGCACAATCTGAAAAAATAATAAAAGAAAATAGAAAATTAGAAAATAAATATACTGTTGAAGAACAAAATAAAGATTTAGAAGAACTTATGAGAATGTATGATAAAGAACAAAAAACTTTAAGTAATGATACTCCATTAGTTTTCTTTAATGACTTATTTTGGATAGCAGATTCAAATCAAGATGATTTATTATCTATTTTAGAAAAATATGATAAAAAAGATATGAATCAATTTGTTAAGATGATACTTGACTTATATATAGAAAAATACAAATTAAAATTAATAGTTGTTACTAATATAAAAGCAACAGAATATATAAAAAATGCAATTAATGATAAGACTGTTGATTTTGAAGAAATAACTGATGATGAAAAAGAATGTGTATATCAATATAGATATATTAATAATGGGAAAAATATAGAAAAAATAGTTCCAATTGTTTTTTCAGGTTATTTAGCAAATGGTATGGATAAATTTTCAAAAATAAGGTTAAAGAGAGATATTAATAAATACTATAATAATCTATTTGACTAAAAATGAAACACTATGTGACCAGATATATTTACATTCGAAAAATAATTTATATAATATGAATATGTAAAAATTTAAAATTATCTTATAAAGAGTTGAGGTAGAGATTTGGCTCTATAACCTCATACCAACACGAGAAAAAAAGCTCGCAAGTGGTTCAGCCAAAAAAACTATAAGGAATATATAAAGTTAAAAGTGCTTTTGGTATATTCCAAGAGCATTTTTATTTTATATATCAGGAAAGTCATACTGACTTTCTTGATATATAAAAACACAATGTACACAAATTTATTTCATAAATTTGGCACACGAACAAATTAACAGAAAGCCAAAGAGAAAAGTAAAAATTATGTTAGTTTAATGGCTTTCCGATTTGTTATATTACAGAAAAGAGAGGATTTATCAAATGGAAGAATTAATTGAAGTTACAATTGAAGAACTAATTTCATATTCAAAACAAAAGGAGGTGCCAGCTGTTACTATAATTGACGATTTAACAGAAAAACAATTTAACTATATATCTAAAATTGCTGATAGACTAAGAATATTAATAATTTTAATAAAAGATTCTAAGAAAATTGCTATTATTAATAATAATAAAATTGCAACAAAAATTGCAAAAGACTTAAAAAGAAAATCTCAAGTAATGTATTATGATTTTGCAAGACGTCCATCAGGAAGTATAACAATATATGCTTTAACAGGGTATACAAATAATTGGATTATCTTAAGAGATAATGGTTACATTATAAAAGCGTATGATGAGAATGGAAATGAAACAGAAAAATGGATTAATACAGAAATTAAAGAAGTAAAACCAGACACCTTAAATAGCTTACACCTAAGTATATATGGTATTACTATTGGATTTAGGGGGATACATCATAGTGGAAATATTGAAATACTAAAACATTCAAGACAAAATTTTATAAATGATGGAATTTTTAATGAAAAAAGAAATTGTTATTATCCAAAAACTATAACTAGCAATAAAGATATTGCAGAATATAACAAGTTAGAAAAATTATTTAGAAAATGGGGATTTAAAAGTTTATAAGTACAATATGTGACCAACGATATTGGAAAATATTTTAAAATTAGTATAATTAAAGCATATTAAATTTATAGAGGTGAATGAAAATGGAGTTTAATAAAATTACAAATATGTTAGAGAATAAAGATTTTGAAATGCTATATATTATTTTTAGAAATCTTATGCATTTAAAAGTTCCTAAAAAATACATATATAAATTAGAAATTTCTAGTAATGAGCAAAAATTTATTAGACATTTTAATAATAGCTTTCCAGATGGAAAAGCAGTAGATGTAGAATTTATAACTTTAGATAATGTAGCAATTACATTAGATAGAAAATATTGTTCTAATTTATATTCTATTACTGGTTCAGATGAGTTTTCAGAATATGTAGAAAATGAAACTGATATAAATTATACAGCAGAAAAAGCAATAATTTCTAAAAATATTGCATATATAAGAATGAAAAATAAAAACTCTGAAAACATTTCTCCAGACTATTATGTGAGTTGGAGTGACACAAAGTACAAAAATGAATTGCAAAAGGTAAAATTAAAACAGAATGAAATAATTATAAATATAAAAAAGTGATGGAGTAAAAATGAAAGAAATTTGTTTAGAATTAAAAAGAGAATTTAATGTAGTTGATAATGCAAAAGTTATGATTATGGGAATTGGTGATGCAACTACTCATATATTAAATCAAGTAAGAATAAGTCAAAATGAGATGTATAAAGATAATCTTAAATATTCATTTATTTCAACAAGTATTATGGCAATAAACAATACATTGGGAAAAATATTTTTCCCAAAATCTCTAAAAACAAATTACTATAATAACATTGATTATTTAGAAATTGGAAGAAATATTACAAAAGGTTTAGGGGCAAATTCAAATCCAGAAAAAGCATTAAAAGCATTTAATGAAAGTGAAAAAGAAATAGATGAGTTTTTAAATAAAAAATTAGAGAAAATGGAGCTTGTTGTAATTATTGCAGCATTAGGGGGTGGAACAGGAACTACTATTACTCCACTTATTAATCAAAAAATTAAAAATATGAATATTCCTGTAATAAATATTGTATCATTACCAATGAAATGGGAAGGAGATAAAAGAAACTTAATTGCTAAAGAACATATTTCAGATTTTTATAAAACAGCTGATAAAGTTATTACAATAGATAATGATGAACTATTTAATAGTGTAAAAAAGATAACAAATGGCAACATTTCTATTATGAAAGTATTTCAAATACTAGATAGTGAATATGCCAAGATAATAGAAATGATATATGAATCATTACTTTATGAAGAGGTAATCAATAAAATTACAAAAGAAAAATATTTAGAGATTATAAAAGATAAAAGTATCAAACTCAGATATAAAAATGAATTTTTTATAGATTTAAATAAGGATAAATTAGATGTTCAAATATCAAATTACCTTGAAAACAAAAATAAAGAAAATATAAAATTCTTAATTGTAAAAATAAAAGGAAATAAAAATCTTTTTAATCTTTATCAAATAATAGAATATTTAAACAAATTAATTGATAAGAACACAGTCATTTCAGGATATATTGAGCAAGATAATAGTATAACAAGTAAAATAAGTATAAGTTTTATTATAGGGGAGGTGTAATATGGTTTATCATTTAAAAGTACAAGCAAATAGTAAAAGATATGGAGAATTAATTGAAAAAGATAGTTTTTATACAGAAGTTTATTCAAATTTAGAGAAAGCTATCGAAAAGGGAAAAGAGTGGTTAGCTAATAAGATAAATCATATTTATGAAGAATCAGGATATTGTACAAAAGGAAAAGATAGTTTAACTCTAAAAGATATGTTTGATGATGAAGAAATTTATTATTGTTTTGAGATAGTTGAACTTGAACCTGAATATGCTGAAAATTTTAAGATTCCAGATCATGAATATGAATGCAAAAACTTAAATCCAACTCACATTGTACATTATTACAATTTAGAAGGAAAATTATTATATAAAGATTTAGAATATAGAAGTAACAAAAGTGGTTTTGCTTATGTGATTACTAGGTATCCAAATGATGATGAAAATAAACCTAATAAATTTAATATTGGTGATTTTGTAACAGTTATAGATGATACATATATCCCATCAGAACAAGTTTGTGTAATATATGCTATTCCAAAAAGAAATGACCCTAAAAGATATTTTGAAAATACATATGGTTTATCAACAATATCTAATGGATGTAGATTTGAGTTTTATCATGAGCATAATGAAAGTAGATTAAAGAAATATGAAGGAGAAATTGAAAAAGATTCTCCATTAATGTTATTACAGAAATTTTATAGAGATGAAATTAAATTAAGTAAAGAGATTTTAGAAAAGATAGAAACTAATGAGATCTTATTAAATACAAAACCAACATTTAAAGATATTATAAAATTTTAGGAGGTAATTATGTACGGATATAATTTAATAAATTCAAAAGCAATTAGTGAATATTGCAAAAAGATAAAGCATGAATTTAATACAGAAGAATTAGCAGTGTTAATTTTTAGAAATAAGAATATGAGCATTGATGAAAAAATATCTGCATATAAGGAATTGATAAAAGAATATCCAGATATGGAAGTAATTGAAAGAATAAATTGCAATCATTATGATAGCGTAAAAACAATGATAGAAAATGAAATAAAAAGATTAAAAAATATGGTAGATTTTTTTCATGAAGATACTGCAAATTCAATATATACATTTAATGAGTTTAATAAATATGCAGGAAAATACTTAGATACTAATGAAATTGATGATGCAAGAGGAAGTTTTAAGGAAATAGAAAAAGCAATATATAATTATATAGAAGAATATGATACTGATAATGAAATCACATCATTTAGAATAAAAAAAGTATCATTAAAAGATAAAAATTTAAAAATATTTGCTATATACAAAGTAGAAAACAAGAAATTGATATTAACAAATATATATGATGTGAATGATTATTTAGATATAGATAATATATTTTTAAACATTCCAAATCCATTTAAAATAGGAGATATACTAACTGATGGCAACAAAATTATGGTTTTAGAATGGTTATGTACTCAGCAAGAAGATCTAGAAAAATTATTAGCTAAAGGATGTAAGGATAGTTCTGATATGCAAGGAACTTGTTATTTTATTGATGATTATAATACATTATATTGGGATAATGTATTTGATTATGATTCTTGGGAATATTTCGATGGAGATTTAGAAGGTCTAAATAGATTATTAAAACCTGTTAGTAGTTTTTTAAAAAACGAAATTAGTCCTGATTTATTTTTAAATGCCTGTGATTATATTAGAACAAAATCAGATGGTAATTGGAATCTATTTAGTAGTGAGGGATTAGAGAGAATAGGACTTGATAAGAAAGAAATTTTAAATTTAAAATAATAATATTAGGAGATGTGTATTATGATGAAAAGTATATTAGAAGATGATATAGTAAAAGAACTTGATAATATTTATGGAATTGAAGATAGTAAATGGGAAATTTTAAATTATATAAAATATTTAGAAATAAGTAAGGAAAAATATTTTGCAAACTATAATGTAATAATACATAATAATTCAAGTTATCCAACGGAAACAAAAATTAAACTTATAAATTTTTTACATAAAATGTTAAAGAAAAATAATGTTGTTAGCACAGATTATGATTTTGTCAATATTAAGCAAATAAGAATGTTTGAAATAAATAATGAATCAAAAAGAAAAGAAGAAATAGAAGATTGTAATTTAAATTCTGATTTAATAATTATTGATTCAGAAAAAATAGGTAGAAATTTGGAAAATTATAGAGAAGAAATAGTTGCAATGATAGAAAAATTTAAAAATAAAATTTTTATAATTATTGATAAAAGTTATTGTGTAGGTGAAATAAATGCAACATTTAATAAATATTTTGATTGGTTTTTTGAAATTGACAAAATATCAGAAAATAATAAAAAAGACTATGTTATAAACCTTTTAAATGAAAATAATATAAAAGTTGAAGAAAAATGTAATTGTATTAATAATCTAGTAGATGAACCATTTTATATTGTAAAATCAAAAATGAATAATATTATTTTACAATGCAAATTAAATGACATTGAAGAAATTACAAATGAAGTAGCAACAAAATATTTACAGAAGAATAAAGATACATTAAAAAATGAAAATAACAAATCAAAAACAAAAGAAGGTTTAGACTCATTAGTTGGAATTAAGAATATCAAAGAAGAAATAAATAAGATTGTAAATTACATAAAAATTTGCCAAAAAAGAAAAGGTAACTTACCAATGTTACATATGTGTTTTACAGGAAATCCTGGTACAGGAAAAACAACTGTTGCAAGAATTATAGGACAAATCTTTAAAGATGAAAAGATATTATCAAAAGGAGAATTTGTTGAAATTCATGGAAGAGATTTAATAGGTAAATATGTAGGATGGACAGCAAAAGAAGTTAAAAGATGTGTAGAACTTGCCAAAGGAGGAGTTTTATTTATAGATGAAGCATATAGTTTAAATTCAGATAAAAGAGGATCTTTTGAAGATGAAGCTATAGCAACTTTAATAAAAGAAATGGAAGATAACAGAAATGATTTATGTGTTATATTAGCAGGATATCAAGAAGAAATGAAAGAACTTATAAAACTAAACCCAGGGTTTGAAAGTCGTATTCAGTTTTATATAGATTTTCCTAATTATACTCCAGAAGAACTATATGAAATATTTAAAAATTTGGCAAGAAAAGAAGAATACAAACTATCTAGACAAGTAAAGGAAACTTTATATGATGTGTTTCAAGAAAATAATACTAAGGAAACATTTTCAAATGGAAGATATGTACGAAATTTATATGAAAAGGTAAAAATAGAGCAAGCTAATAGAGTGTCTTTAAACAAAAATGAAAATATAAATCTAATTAAAAAATGTGATATTGAAGATGTAGTACAAAAAATAAAACCAAAGGAAATAAAAAGAACTAAAATAGGGTTTGCATCATAATACAGTAAGATTTACTTTTACTGTATTATTTTTTATTGTCTGCTATTATTCTTGCAAAAAATAAATCTATATAATATAATTCCATTTGAAAATAAATAGGAGGTACTAAAAATGGTAAAGCATATCGTTATGTGGAAATTCAAATCAGGTGAAGAAGAAAGCATGAATAAATTTTTAAATGGATTAAGAAGTTTAAAAGGACAAATACCGGAAATAATAGATATGGAAGTAAAAACAAGTATAAACCAAAATAATCAATATAGTGCAGTATTAATCTCAACATTTAATTCATTGGAAGACTTAGAAAAATATAGGGTTGATTCAAGACATGTACTTGTTGCACAAATTTGCCAACCTATAACAGAATCAAGAGCTGCAATTGATATTGAAGAATAATAAAAATACTAAGGAGGATTTTATGGAAGAGAATTTACAAGAAAGACTTTTTAACAAAAAGGAAAGTGGATGGAAAAATTTAAATGAAACAGAAAAAAGTGAAGTTTTTGAAGTATCAAGAAAATATATGGACTTTTTAAATATTGCAAAAACTGAAAGAGATTTTGTAAAAAATGCAAGAAAGTTAGCCGATAGTAATGGATTTAGAGATATAATTGAATTTCAAACTTTAAAACCAGGAGATAAAGTATACTTTGTAAACAGAGATAAAAGTATGTATTTAGCTATAATTGGCGAAGAGCCAATAGAAAATGGTTTACGTATAATTGGCTCACATATTGATTCACCAAGACTAGACTTAAAACCAAACCCATTATACGAAGATACTGGTTTAGCATACTTAAAAACTCATTATTATGGTGGAATTAAAAAATACCAATGGACTACAATTCCACTTTGCATTTGTGGTGTAGTAGTAAAACCAAATGGAGAGAAAGTTGAAATTCATATAGGAGAAGATGATAATGATCCAATATTTACAATTACGGACTTATTACCACATTTAGCTCAAGACCAAATGGAGAAAAAATTAAAAAATGGTGTTGAGGGAGAAAACTTGACATTACTAGTTGGAAGTATTCCATATGAAGAAGAAAAATGTACAGAGCAAGTAAAATTAAATATATTAAATATATTAAACAGAAAATATGGTATAACAGAAGTTGATTTTACAAGCTCAGAATTAGAACTTGTACCACAATTTAAAGCAAGAAGTTTAGGATTTGATGAAAGTATGGTAGCAGCATATGGTCAAGATGACAAAGTATGTGCTTATACAAGTTTAGCTGCAATGATGGAATTACAAAATGTAAAAACAACAGCTGTATGTATGTTAACAGATAAAGAAGAAATAGGAAGTATGGGAAATACAGGAATGGAATCACATATGTTTGACTTCTTTATTTCAGAAATATTAAATAAATTAAATCAAAACAGACCAAATCTTTTAGATAGAGTATTTTGTTTCTCAAAGATGTTGTCTTCAGATGTAGACGCAGGATATGACCCATTATATGCATCTGTTTCAGATAAACACAATTGCGGATTCTTAGGAAAAGGAATTAGCTTAAACAAATATACGGGTTCAAGGGGAAAATCAGGTTCATCTGATGCAAATGCAGAATATGTAGCATGGGTAAGAAATGTATTAGAAAAAAATGATATTAAATATCAAGTTGCAGAACTTGGAAAAGTAGACATCGGAGGAGGAGGAACAATTGCATATATCCTAGCTAATAAAGGAGCAGATGTAATAGATTGCGGAGTTCCAGTATTATCAATGCATGCACCATATGAAGTAACAAGCAAATTTGATGTTTATTCTGCATATAAAACATATAAAGCTTTTTGGAATGAATAAAATTAGAAATCCCGAATAAACCTATTGTAAAATAAAATATTTTAGTATATAATTCGAACAAATGAGGGAGTAGTTAGCACAGAAATTGTGTAATGTAACCAACAAGCTCGATTTTAAATCTGGTTATGTTTTAAATAATGAGACTCGTTTGCAACAAAAATATGCTGCAAACGAGTCTTTTTATGTTTAAAGGAGGAAAAAACATTGAAAGAATATTTAAAAAGTAAAGATGAAGTTTTAAAAGAAGTAAACTCTTCCGAAAATGGAATTTCATCACAAGAAGCAACGAAAAGATTAGAGTCAAATGGACATAATAAATTAAAAGAACCACCAAGAGATGGAATAGTTAAAAAATTCTTCAAATCATTATTAGATCCAATGATTATTATGCTTTTAGCAGCTGCTGCAATATCAGGAGTAACAGCAGTAATGAGTGGAGAATCACTTACTGATGTAGTAATAATTTTATTTGTTGTAATAGTGAATACAATATTAGGCATGGTTCAAGAAAGCAAAGCAGAACATGCAATAGATTCATTAATGGAAATGACAAAAGCATCATCAAAAACAATAAGAGATGGAGTTGTTCAAAACATAAAAAGTGAAGATTTAGTAGTTGGTGATGTAATTGTATTAGAAGCAGGAGACTTAGTTCCAGCAGATTGCAGAATATTAGAATCATTTAGCATGAAAGTAGAAGAAGCAGTACTAACTGGTGAATCAGTTCCAGTTACTAAAATGATGGATATAATAAACTTACAAGAAAATACACTAGACATACCACTTGGTGATAGAACAAATATGTTATACAGTGGAAGTACAATTAGCTATGGCAGAGGAAAAGCAGTAGTAGTAAGTACAGGAATGGATACAGAAATGGGAAAAATTGCTGACGCACTTCAAAATGCAGAAGAAGGAAAAACACCACTTCAAAAGAAAATGGCTGAAATATCTAAAGTACTAACAAAATTAGTAGTAGCAATAAGTGTTTTTGTATTTATATTTGGAATAATTAAAACAGGAGACCTTTCAGGAACACATATTTTAGATACTTTTCTAGTAGCAGTTGCATTAGCAGTTGCAGCAATTCCAGAGGGATTGCCAGCAGTAGTTACAATAGTACTATCAATGGGTGTAACATCAATGTCAAAAAGGCAAGCTTTAATTAGAAAAATAAGTGCAGTAGAAACACTAGGATGTACACAAGTTATATGTACAGATAAAACAGGAACATTAACACAAAACAAAATGACAGTAACAGAGCAAAATACAACAGATGAAAAATTACTTGCAAAAGCTATGGCATTATGTTCTGATGCAGAATTAAATGAAGGTGATAGTGAATCAAAAGGAGAACCAACAGAAGCAGCACTTGTTAATTTTGCAAACAAATTAGGAATGCCAAAATATAAACTACAAGCAGAAAATCCAAGAATTGGAGAAGTACCATTTGATTCAAGTAGAAAAATGATGTCAACAGTACATGAAAATTCAGGAAAAATAATTCAATATACAAAAGGAGCTTGCGAAATATTATTAGACAGATGTTCTGGATACTTAAGTAATGGAACTGTTATTCCAATGACAGAAGAAATAAAAAAAGAAATAAAAGCAAAAAATAAAGAATTTGCAGATAAAGCCTTAAGAGTATTAGGTGGAGCATATAGAGAACACACAGAAGTACCTAACAAGTTTGATAGCGAAACCTTAGAAAACAACTTAATATTTATAGGATTTGTAGGAATGATAGACCCATGTAGACCAGAAGTATATGATGCAATAGAAAATTGCAGAAGTGCTGGAATACGTGTAGTAATGATTACAGGAGATCATATTGATACAGCAACTGCAATAGGAAAAGACCTAAAAATAATAAAAGAAGCGAAAGAAGCAATAACAGGAGCACAGTTAGATAACATATCAGATGAAGAATTAGTAAAAATTGTTAGTACTCATTCTGTATTTGCAAGAGTTCAACCAGAACATAAAACAAAAATAGTAAAAGCACTAAAATCACAAGAATTAGTTGTTGCAATGACAGGTGATGGAGTAAATGACGCACCATCAATAAAAGAAGCAGATATTGGAATAAGTATGGGAATAACAGGAACTGATGTTACAAAAGGTGCATCAGATATGGTTTTAGCAGATGACAATTTTGCAACAATAGTAAATGCAGTTGGAGAAGGAAGAAAAATATATGATAATATCAGAAAAGTATTACAATTCCAACTTTCAACAAATGCAGCAGAAGTAATATATGTATTTTTAGCATCAGCATTAGGAATTACAGTAGTAACACCAGCACAATTATTATGGATTAACATGGTAACAGACAGCACACCAGGATTAGCATTAGGAATGGAAAAAGCAGAAGGTGATGTAATGAAAAGAAAGCCACGTAATTCAAACGAAAGTGTATTTGCAAATGGTGCAGGTTTTAGCATAATAACACATGGAATTATAATGGCTATAATTGTAATAATTTCATTTTTCTTAGGACAACATATGGAATTAGGAAAATTTGGCGTTTTTGAGTCTGTTGACGGAATGACAATGGCATTCTTAACAGCAAACTTTGTAGAAATATTCTATGCAATATGTATGAGGTCACAAAAAGAATCAATATTTAGAATGAAAACAAGAAACCCATGGCTTTTAGGTTCATTCCTATTAAGTGTAATATTTACACTTGGTGTAATATATATTCCATTCTTATCAGGTTTATTTGGACTTACATCAATTAATTTAGCAGAACTTCTAACAGCATTTGGATTAGCATTTATGGTAGTACCACTAACAGAAATATCTAAATTAATTCAAAGAAAATTAGCATAAAATAGAGAGATCGGAAGAGCACACGTCTGAACTCCAGTCACCCAAGTCTATC
>CANCZH010000024.1 GCA_947382445.1 uncultured Clostridium sp.
GTTATAAATATTTATTTTTAAATAAAGTGTGTCATATGTTTGACTAACCTACATAAAAAATATATTTTAGAAAAAAATAATATTGACAATCTACTGCACATTAATGTATAATATGTAACATCGGAGAACACATACATAGCCGATAATAGAAGAAAAAAGTTAAATCCCACAAGATGGTTTAAGCTTCGGAAGGAGGGAGATAAAAAATGTCAGAGATTAAAGTTAATAATGGTAATATAGAAGATGCTCTAAAAAGATTTAAAAGACAATGCGCAAGAAATGGAGTAATTCAAGAAGTTAGAAAAAGAGAGCACTACGAAAAACCAAGCGTTAGAAGAAAGAAAAAATCAGAGGCTGCAAGAAAAAGAAAATTCTAAAAAAATTAAAAGAACACGTTAACCCACGTGTTTTTTTGTTGCAATAAAGTATTTACATAATAATATTATTATGATATAATAATCAACATAAAACTGCAGTAGCGTTTGGGGTAAACTGCATTTTATAATAAAAATGAATAGGAGAGATTAAATATGAAACAAAAGTTAGAAAGGTTAATACGGTTACTCCATAAAAGGAGATTTGCTGAAAAGATAGCAACGGCCAAAAATGCAAAGCAAGCCAAAAGAATCTACAACAGAGAATTCAAAAGGATAAGCAAAGAGGTCATAAGCTTTTCAAAATCAGCAAGAGAAATACTGAATGACGATTATTGGTATGTGGTAGATCAGTCTTTTACAGTAAGAACGAAAGATGCAGTAGAACTAGGATTGATTTCTTTTATGACGGGAATTAAAGAAAACGACCTTTTGGAAAACTGGAGCGAGTTAAAAACTGCACTGGACAATGTGTGCGGCGAAAAAGCAAAAACTGCTCGTGAGATGTTACATATACTAAAGTATGACTTTTTAAGCAATTACACCCTGGAAGAACTGCTGGGAATAATATTTATTTAATCAATTAAACCAAACGCAAAAGCAATAGAAAAGCACTTAGGTAAGGGACTACCCATACTTAAGTGCGATTTTTTTCTGTGAAACTTTAATATTAAAACCATAACATTGAAAATAAATAAAAGATATGATACTATAAAAAAATAAAAAAAGGAGTGATATTTTATGAAAAAGAAATTATTAGAAGATTTAAAAGAAGCAATGAAAGATAAAAATGAAATAAAGAAAAATGCAATACAAATGGCAAGAGCAGGAATTTTACAAATAGAAAAAGATAAAGGAATAGAACTAACAGATGATCAAATAATAGAGCTAATTGCAAAAGAAGTCAAAAAAAGAAAAGACTCAATTGCAGACTATGAAAAAGGTGGAAGAGAAGATTTAGTAAATCAAATAAAAGAAGAAATAAGCTATTTAGAAGTATACTTACCACGTCAATTATCAAGAGAAGAAATACAAGAAAAACTTGAAATAATAATTAAAAATGTAGAAGCAACATCAATAAAAGACATGGGAAAAGTGATGAAAGCAGCAAAAGAAGAAATGGGAACATCAGCAGATGGAAAAACAATAAACGAAATAGTAAAATCATTATTAAGTTAAAAGAATAAAAACCACAAAAAAAGCAAATAATAAACAAAAACAAGGAGAGAAATTTAAGTGGAATATATAAAAGAAAAAATCAAAGATGGAGTAAATCTCCATCTTATTATTAATGATAACTTTAAAACAGACTATGCAGTAATATTTTTAAGTGTACCGCTAGAAAAAGAATTTGTAACTCAAAATGCACTAATACCAGCAATTTTAAAAAGCGGAAGCAAACAATATTCTAATTATAAGAAAATAACAGAAGAATTAGAAATGATGTATGGAGCATCATTTGATTGTGGTATAGACAAAAATGGTGATAATTTAATATTAAAATTTTATATAGAAAGCATAAATGACAAATACCTACCAAATAAAAATGATAACATATTAAAATCAATAAAAATATTATTAGACATAGTATGCAATCCATTAGTAGAAAATAACGTATTTAAAGAAAGTTATATAGAAATTGAAAAGAAAAACTTAGAATTATTGATAAATGCACAAAAGGATGATAAAAATTTATATGCTTTAGAAAAATGTATCAACATAATGTACAAAAATAGTGGATACGGACTAAGCAAATATGGAAAAATTGAGGGTTTAGAAAAAATAAATTCGCAAAATCTGTATGAACAATATTTAAATTTAATAGATAACTCAAAAATTGATATATTTGTAAGTGGAAATATAGAAAAAGAAAAAATAATAAATGAAATACAAACAAATGAATTAATTAAAGAATTAAAACCACGACAAGAAAAAATAAATACTAACCATTTCAAAAAAGAAATAAAAGAAAAAATTGAAAAGCCAGAAGAAAACATTGAAGAAATGAATATATCACAAGGAAAACTAGTAATTGGATTAGATATATTGCCAAATGACTTTGAGGATTTCAGATTTATTGCAATAATATATAATGCAATATTTGGAAATGGAGTAAATTCGAAACTATTTCAAATAGTAAGAGAAAAAGAGAGTTTAGCATACACTGCAAAATCTGAATATGTATCACAAAAAAATAATATTTTTATTAGTTGTGGTATAGAATGTGAGAAATATGAAAAAACAGTAGAATTAATAAAAATATTATTAGAAGACATGAAAAAAGGAAACTTCACAGAAGAAGACATAGACAAAGCCAAAGAATATATTGATGCGGGAATAACAGCAATTAAAGCAGAACAAGATACACAAATAATATTTTTATTTGGCCAAGAATTATCAAAATTACCTTTAACAGTAGAAGAATACAAAGAAAAAATAAAAGCTGTAACAAAAGACGAAATTATAAAATTTGCAAATTTGATTCAAATAAACACAATCTACTTCTTAAGAAATGGAGGACAAGATGCAAATAATTGAAAATAATTTAATAAAAGAAAAAGTATACATTGAAAAACTTGAATCAGGAATTACACTTATGTGCATTCCAAAAGAGAAAACAATAAAAAAATATGCAATATGTGGAATTGGATTTGGATCAAATGACAATAAATTTTTTATAGAAAAAGAAAATAGAGAAGTTACAATTCCAGATGGAGTAGCACATTTTTTAGAACATAAGTTATTTGAAAAAGAAGAGGGCGGAAACAGTTTAGATGTATTGTCAGCACTTGGAATTGATGCAAATGCATATACAACAAACGACCATACAGCATATCTTTTTGAATGTACAAAAAACTTTTATGAAGGACTAGATGAACTTTTAAATTATGTACAAGCACCATATTTTACAGATGAAAATGTTGAAAAAGAAAAAGGAATAATTGCACAAGAAATAATGATGTATGACGATGAAGCTGAGTTTAAAGTTTATTTAAACGCAATGAAAGCGATGTATACTAAAAACCCAATAAGAATAGATGTTGCAGGAAGCGTAGAAAGTATACAAAAAATAAACAAAGAAATACTTTATGAATGTTATAATAACTTTTATACTACCTCAAATATGGTAATAGCAGTATGTGGAGATTTTAAACCAGAAGAAATTTTTGAAGAAATTAAAAAAAGAATAACTAAACAAGCTCAGATAACAGCAAAGAGAATAGAAGAAAATGAAGGCATGGAATTATTTCAAAAACAAATATCAGAAAAAATGGATATTTCGATTCCAATATTCACATTTGGATTTAAAGTAAATCCAGAAGAAAAAGAGAAAATAAAAAGAAGTTTAAGCATTGAAATACTATTAGAAATAATATTTGGTGCAAGCTCTAAACTATATGAAAAACTTTATGACCAAGGATTATTATATGAAAACTTATTACCAACATTCGAATGGGCAAGGAATTATGCACATGTATTAATTCAAGGAAAAAGCAATGATATAAATAAGGTAAAAACAGAAATACTAGAAACAATAAAAGAATTAAAACAAAATGGAATAGAAGAAAAAGAATTTGAAAGAGCAAAAAGAAAAATTTATGGAGAATATGTAAAAGAATTTAATGAACCAAGTGAAACAGCTCTTTTATTTATAACAAATTATTTCAAACAAATTACACCATTTGACTATATCGAAAATTATAAAATAATTTCGAAAGAATATATAGAAAACACATTAAAAGAAATTTTTGTAGAAGAAAATATGGTAGAATCAAGCATAATACCGAACTAATTTGACGAATTAAGGAAAACTACGTATAAAAAAATAAAAAATTGTCATACGAAAAAACAAACAACTGGCCAAATGCAGTTGACTCCTGTGTAAAAATATGGTATTTTAAAACAAATACAGCAATACTTTTGTAGAATAAAAGGAGTGATTGTTTTGATAGATGAAAAAATTTGTAGATTAAGAGAAAAATTAAACAAAAGCATACAAGATGGAGAAGATTATGATACAATATACAAACTTAGTGTAGAATTAGACGAATTAATAGCAGAATATTACAATAATAAGGAAAAAATGAATTAAAAAATGTAGTAACAAATATAATATAAATATAGTAATAGATGTAGTAAGGAATATGCTTAAAAACATATTCCTTTTCTTTTTATGCAAAGTTTGTTATAATAAATGCATAAAAAAGGAGGTACTTATGTTTGAATTAGATGGAGTTAGCGTACTGAAACATAATAGTATAAAAATAAAAAAAGAAAAAATAATATATATAGACCCATTTCAAATTGAAATACCAGCACATGATGCAGATTTAGTACTATGTACACATTCGCATTATGACCATTTTTCACCAAAAGATATATTAGCAGTATCAAATGAATCAACAGTAATAATAACAACTAAAGATTGCAAAGAAGAAGTTAAAAAAATGGGATTTCTATCAGAAAATGCATACTATGTAGAACCATATGATGAGTTGATTTTTGAAGAAATAGAAATAAAAGCAGTACCTGCATATAACAAATACAAAGAATTTCACCCAAAAGAAAATAAATGGGTGGGATATTTATTAAAAATTGAAGGGAATATATACTATATTGCAGGAGACACAGATAAAACAAGAGAGGCAAGCAAAATAGAATGTGATGTTGCATTTTTACCAGTTGGAGGAACATATACAATGGACTATGTTGAAGCAGCAGCACTTACAAAAAAAATAAAACCAAAGTTCGTTATACCAACACATTATGGTTCAGTAGTTGGTGACGAAGAATGTGGAATTCTATTTAAAGAATTAGTAAATGAAAAAGAAACCAAATGTGAAATATATATTTAAAAGAACAAAAAATGAACACCTTTAATATTATAGATTAGAGGTGATTTTTTTGGCAAAAATATTGGTATATAATAACCAGCTGAACAGAATGGAGACGTATTACAAAGGAGAAGAAGAAGCAATGCCATATAATACAAATGGCACATTAAGAGTAAGAGAATTTAGAGGAGCAAGTAAAAGTAATATACTATGGACAGATAGAAGAACAATGGAAAGTTGGAACAATTTTAGAAGACTTTATGGCAGAGCAATTTATGTAGGATATGCTTTTAAAAGATGCTGGGAAGGAGGACATGGAATACTTTCACAACATTATGCAGGTGTTGCATTTGATGTAGCACAAAACATAAATGAGCAATCAAGAAATTATATGAGAAATTTAGCAGTTGCATCAGGATACTGGAGATATGTGGAACCAGCATACTTGACACCAAGATGGGTGCATTTCGACAATAGGTGGATTGCAAGTGGCTATCCATTAACTCAATTTCGGAAGCAGAGGAATCTATGTATTAATTGCACAAGATGCATTAAACACATTGGGATTTGGTACAGGAGGATTAGATGGAATATTTGGAAGTAAAACAAGAAGTGCAGTAATGCAATATCAAGCCAATAATGGTCTATCACAAGATGGAAAAATAGGAAATATTACATGGAATAGTTTAATGAATGAAGTAGTAGGAAATGGTGCAAGTAATACTACAATTTTAGAATAAAGATAATTAAATTGGAAAAACCTTGAAATATGAGAAAAATCATGTTAGAATAAACAAGTAAACATAATATATATAAGACTATAAAATGGAGGTCTAAAAAATGAAAAAACAAAAAAGTAAGAACTTTTATCTTCGGGTAGAAAGTTTAAGTTCAATGGTTACAGGTTCCTGTAATTATTGTGTATTACACATGCCTGATAAGACTCAGATAGAGTTTGTTGTAGACTGTGGATTTTTCTTTGAGGAAGAAATGAAAGAAAAAAATGATACTTTTCCTTTCAATCCATCAAAGTTAAGTTTTGCAATATTAACACATTATCATGGAGATCATACAGGCAGAATGCCAATTCTATATAGTCAAGGATTTAAAGGACCGACATATGCATCAGCATATACAACTGAATATTTAAAAAAGAAAGCGATTTCATGCTATTACGAACATAAAAGGGCATGTGATGGAAAGGAAACATTATGGGAGGAAAAAGATGCAATTTCACTGATAAACAATTTAAAAGAGCTAGAATTAGCAAAAACATTTAAAATTAATCAGAACATAGAAATTACATTTTTCCAAAATGCACATTGCAAAGGAGCCATTATGTGCAGAGTAAAATGCACATATGAAAAAGAGTGCATAATTGCAATATTTACAGGAGACTATAAAGAAAAGACTGATATACGGGAAAGTTGGATTCCACAGGAATTTAAAACAGGTCCTGTAACAATAATTACAGAAGCAACATATGGTATGAGAGAGCAGCCAATAAAATGCTTTGACAAGAGAATTTGTCAATGCATAGAAAGAGGTGGAAATGTACTTATATCAGCTTTAGGTGATGAAAATTTTGAAAGTGCTATAATTAGAATTAAACATTTAAAGAAAAAAGGTATAATTGAACAAGAAACACCAATTTATATTGCTACTAGTAAGAAATTTGAAATAACAAATAAAATGCTAGAAGCAATGCCTTCAAATGTTACTTTTGTCAAAAGTACAAATGAAAAAGAAATGGCTAAATATGACCTAAGGCAGAAGATAGTGATAGTAAAAGAACGTGGTGCATTACAAACTTTTTTACCATATATGATAAAAAATAATAAAAATACATTAATATTTACTAATCATTTACCAAGCACATCAAATCTTAGGAAGATTTTAGAATCACAAAGAGGAGAAGAACTTATTTATGCAGGTCAAAAAATTCAGAAGTTAGCACAGGTATACAATACAGAAGAATTTGGATGCCATTCATTTGTCGAAGAACTTGAAAGACTTATAAAGTCATTTGACAAAGTAAATGCAGTATTGTTCGGACATGGTGATAAATATGCAAAACAGGAGGTAGCTAACTATACTGGAGTAACATTAGACATTAAATCTTTTATCCTAAAGAGAGGGAGAGCATTTCGGATAACACCTAATGAGGTAAAATACGAATGCACTAAATAATTTGTTTTTTTAGTCTTTGACTTCAAGGCGAAAAAGAAAAGATCCACTGCATCACAGTGGATCTTTTCCTTTTTTGCTGTATGCTGTTTTAGATAAACCGAAGAATTGTTTTAAGTGCTTCTGGCATGTTCTTTCCATACCTTAACATATAGTAATTAATTGTCCGCTTGATATGGTATGTGCCGTATCCTGCGATAGCAGCTGAGACAACAATCTCAATGAAACTTTCAAATGGAGCAAGAACTTCAACTGCAACCATAATTATGATTGCAATGAACATCCAAGCCCACATCCGGTTATTCTTGTTAGCAATTGCCAAAGCAATGCATCCAAAAATAACAAGAGCACCAAGAGATGCAACAGCAGAAACTGAAGCAAAAAGCAAACCAAAAATACTTACAGCAATGGAGAAGACTCCCAAAAAAAGTATTAAAAAAATCAACATAACAAATACCTCCAAAAGTTTTTTATCTATCGGTCAGCACTTAAGGTGCGTAATACAGGTAATTAATGATGATCTATATAAAATAGGCAAAGCCTATGATATTTAATTATATCATATTAACATAAAGTAGTCAAAAATGAAAGAAAAATCATTGTATATAAATAAAACTTATGATATATTTTAAAACATGGAAAATATAATTAGAGAAAAAATATTTAGTCTAGCAGACGAAAAATACAAAGAATTTCATTCTGGTCTATGTCCAAATACAAACAACATAATAGGAGTAAGAGTTCCAATACTTAGAAATTACGCAAAAGAATTAGTAAAAGAGGGATTTGAAGAAAAATATAAAAAAATAGGAAAAGACTATTATGAAGAAATAATGCTAAAAGGAATGATGATAGGAATACAAAAAATGGATATAGAAACAAAACTTTCATATATCGAAAAATATATTCCATATATAGACAATTGGGCAATATGTGATGTATTTGTAGCAGGACTAAAAATAAAAGAAAAAGAAGAATTTTATACATTTATACAAAAATATTTAGAAAATGACAAAACAGAATTTGAAATAAGATTTGGATTAGTATCATTATTAGACTATTTTATTGATGAAGAACACTTACAAGAAATATTCAATATAACAGATAAAATAAAAAAAGAAGAATACTATGTTGAAATGGCAATTGCATGGTTAATATCAATTTGTTATATAAAATTTCCAAAAGAAACAGAAAAATATTTAAAAAATAATAAATTAAGCAATTTTGCATATAACAAATCAATTCAGAAAATAATAGAATCAACAAGAATTAGTCAAGAAGAGAAAAACAAATTAAGAAAGATGAAGAGGAAATAAAATGTTAAAAATAGGGTGTCATTTATCAGTATCAAAAGGATTTTATGCCATGGGAAAAGATGCTATATCAATAAATGCAAATACTATACAGTTTTTTACAAGAAATCCAAGAGGTGGAGAAGCAAAACCAATAGATGAAGAAGATATAGAAAAATTCAAACAATTAGCAAAAGAAAATGGAATAGAAACACTCTTAGCACATGCACCATATACATTAAATGCATGTGCTAAAACAGAAAATATAAGAGAATTTGCAAAAAATACAATGGAAGATGACTTAAAAAGAATGGAATATTTTCCAGGAAGTTTATACAATTTTCATCCAGGAAGTCATGTAGGACAAGGAGAAGAGCAAGGAATAGAATATATATCACAAATGCTAAATGAAATAATAAAACCAGAACAAACAGTAAAAATCTTATTAGAAACAATGGCAGGAAAAGGAACAGAAATAGGAAGAAAATTTGAGGAAATAAAACAAATAATAGATAAAGTAGAACTTAAAGAACATCTAGGAGTATGTTTAGATACATGTCATATATTTGATGGTGGATATGATATTGTAAATGACCTAGACAAAGTAATAGAAGAATTTGACAAAATAATAGGATTAGAAAATTTATATGCAATACATTTAAATGATAGTATGAATTTACTAGGTTCGCACAAAGATAGACATGCAAAAATAGGAGAAGGAAACATTGGATTAGAAGCAATAACTAAAATAATAAATCACCCTAAATTAAAAAATTTACCATTCTTCTTAGAAACACCAAATGATTTAGATGGATATGGTAAAGAAATACAATTACTAAGAGAAGAATATAAATACTAAAAACAGACATTTCATTTTTGAAATATCTGTTTTTAGTATTAAAATTTAATTGTTTAATAATCTGAAAATATTAATATTTTATATTTATGGTCTTGCTAAGATAACAATTCTAGAATTTTCATCATCAGAACAGCAAGATAAAGTTATTTCTGGTTTATTATTTGTATCTCTTCTATAAAAACTTACATCTTCAGGAGTTGTTACGAATTTACTATAAATTGTATATGTTACAGTAACACCATCTGATGTAGTTATATTTATAGTATCGCCTATTTGTAATTTATTATTATTTGAAAATAATTTACCATTTCTATAATTATGGCCAACTATTACAGTATTTCCGTCTTTATTTAGACTACCTGTTGAATACAAGAAACATGCATCTGTTTCCATTCCAGCTACTGATACATTGCTCAATATTCTCATATTTACATTTGTTTTAGGAATCTTAATTGTACCAATTGATGGTAATGATTGATTTTGTTGAGTTTTAGTTTGAGTAGAAACGCTTTGTTGAACTTGAGTAGTTTGAACAGAAGTGTTTTGCTGAGTTTGTTTTGTATTTGTTTGTTTAACATTGTTTTCTTGTGATTGTTGAGCTTTAGAATTATTAGAAGTAGCCTGTTGCACTTGTTGTTTTGGTTCTTGTTTTACTTCTTGACTTGATACTGTTTGAACATCTTGACTAGAACGTGATGAAATATTATTTGTTTCTCTTTTTTCATAAGTAAAATCTCTTTGTTCAAGTGAAATTACTTTTTCATCAGAGATTTTAGAAGAACTATCTGTTTCTGATTCTTTTTCTTTGATTGTATCAGATACATAAACTTCTTTTTGTGAATCAACTGAGTTAACTTTACTTATAGAATCTTCAACGATAATATTATCTTTTGCAAAAAATCTCATAGCAACAAGTAAATAAAATATTATTAAAGCAAATATACATAAAGCAAATACACTTATTATTTCTTTTTCAGATTTAGACATAGGCAACATCACACTCCTTTTCCTTTAATTTCCTTTTATATTTTACCATATTAGTTTACATAAATCAATAGATTTTAGCAATTTTTTAATAAATATTTCCAAAAATTTAAAATAGAATTGGCAAATAAAAAATCAAATAAATAATAATTTAAAAAAATACAAAAAACACTTGCAAATAATAAATTTATATATTAAAATTTATACGAAGTGGAGAGAAGTGGTAGAAAGTGGTGAAAACCAGAAAGGATGAGTAAAGCATGTTAATTGGCGAATTTGAGCATTCATTAGATGCCAAAGGAAGATTAATAATGCCAGCTAAACTTAGAGAATCAATAGGCGATAGCTTTGTTGTAACTAAGGGATTAGATGGATGTCTTTTCGCATTCTCTATCACAGAATGGAACAATTTCGAAGAAAAACTAAAATCACTTCCACTATCAAATAAAAATTCAAGAGAATTTACAAGATTTTTCTTATCTGGAGCAACAGAATGTGAAATAGACAAACAAGGAAGATTTCTAATTCCGAATAACTTAAGAGAAGCAGCAAATCTTTTAAAAGAAATAGTAATAATTGGAGTTGGAACAAGAATTGAAATTTGGGATAAAGAAAAATGGAAAGCTTACAATAGTGATGAAAATATCTCAGTAGAAGATATTGCAGAAAACATGACAATGCTTGGTATATAACTTGCATAAAGTTTATATAAATAACCAAAGATAAAAAATTAAAACACAAAAGAAAATTAAAAGATACAAAAGAAAAAGACAGCTATGCTGCCTGAATTAAAAATAAACACAAAAGAATTTTAAAGATACAAAAGATACTTTAAAATTCAAAAGAAATTATAAAAACACAAAAGAAAAAATAAAAGAACAAAAGATGAAAGTATTCTGGGGACAATCCCCAGAATACAAAAGAAATATTACTTAGAAATGTAAATGACAGTTGGTAAAATTTTATACCAACTTTTTAAGGTTATATAAAAGAAAAGGTATTATAAATGAATTTTGTTCACAAATCAGTTTTATTAAATGAATCAATAGAAAGTCTAAATATAAATCCAAATGGAATATACGTTGATGGTACTTTAGGAGGAGCAGGACACAGCATAGAAATATTAAAAAAACTATCTCCAAAAGGAAAACTAATTGGAATAGATAGAGATGAAGATGCATTAAAAGCTGCAAAAGAAAAATTATCTGAATATACAAATGTAACATATTATCATGGAAATCATGATGACATAAAAGAAATATTGCAAGAACTAAAAATAGAAAAAGTAGACGGAATTTTGCTAGACTTAGGAGTTTCATCATATCAATTAGATGAACGAAATAGAGGATTTAGCTATTTAGGAGAAAACATTCTAGATATGAGAATGGATAAAACTCAAAAATTAGATGCAAAGTTCGTAATCAACGAATATCCAGAAGAAAAATTAGCAAAAATTATTTATGAATATGGAGAAGAAAGATTTTCTAGGGCAATTGCAAAAAATATTTGTATAAAAAGAAAGCAACAAGAAATAACAACAACAAAACAATTAGTAGAAATAATTGAACAATCAATACCAGCAAAATTTAGAAAACAAGATTCACACCCAGCAAAAAGAACATTTCAAGCCATAAGAATAGAAGTAAATGATGAAATAAGACCACTATATCAAACAATAATAGATTCAATAGAATGTTTAAAGAGTCAAGGAAGATTAAGTGTAATAACATTTCATTCATTAGAAGATAGAGCAGTAAAAAATGCTTACATAGATACAGAAGGCAAATGTATATGCCCACCAGGATTACCATATTGCGCATGTGGTGCTATAAAAAAAGGAAAAATAGTAACTAAAAAGCCAATATTACCATCAGAAAAAGAAATGGAAGAGAACCCAAGAAGTAAAAGTGCAAAATTAAGGGTTATAGAAAAAATATAAAAAGGAGGTGCGGTAAAAGATGGCTATACAAAAGTATCAATATGAAACTAGTCCTAGAAAACTAGAACCAGAGTATAGACAAGTAAAAAAACAAAATACCAAAAAAACTACTGCACCTAAAACCAAACCAGTTTCAAAAGCTAATATAATAAGAAAAAGAGATAGAGCAAAACTAGTAATAGCACTAACTGCCATATTTGCTTCAATATTTGCAATTAGTTATAGAAACTCACAAATAGATGAATCATTTACAAAAAATGAAGAATTGAAACAAGCATACTTAGCAATACAAAAAGAAAATGAACAAATAAATGTAGATATAGAAAATAGTTTAAATCTATCAAATGTAGAACAAGAAGCAAAAGAACTACTAGGAATGCAAAGACTTTCTAATACACAAACAGTATATGTAAATCTACCTAAAAAAGATTACATACAGCCAGCAACAGAAAGTATAGTAATAGAAAAAAATGAAAACATAATTCAAAAAATAATAAATAAAATAAAAGACATATTCTAAAAAGAATAATTTTTAAAAGAATTATTCTTTTTTTTCGGCCCATGAATAACTTTTATAAAGGAGTTAATTATGGGTTTTTTAGGAATTAAAAAAAGATTAAGAATAGCATTACTTATAGTTCTCTTTATTTTCATAATGCTATTAATAAGAATAGGTTGGCTTCAAATTATAAAAGGAAGCTTTTATAAGGAACTAGCAATTAAGCAACAAAATTTAGGAAGAGAAATTACTGCAAAAAGAGGAATAATATACGATAGAAATGGTGAAATACTAGCAATGAGTGCAAGTAGTGAAATGATAACAATAAATCCTAATAATATTCCAAAAGATAAAAAAGAGATAGTGGCAAAAACAATGTCAGATATTCTAGAAATTGATTATGAAAAAACTTTAAAAAAAGTCAATAAAAATAGTTCAATTGAAATAATTGCAAAAAAAGTAGAAAAAGAAAAAAGCAATCAGCTAAGAGAATGGATGATATCAAACAAAATAGAATCAGGAATAAATATAGATGAAGACACAAAAAGGTACTATCCATATAGTAGTTTAGCTTCACAAATAATAGGATTCTGTGGTTCAGATAATCAAGGACTAAATGGATTAGAAGCAAAATATGAGGAAACACTAAAAGGAAAAGCAGGAAACATAAGTAAGGTAACAGATGCAAAAGGAAAAAATATAAAACAAATAGAAGAAAGTTACACAGAAGCAAAAGAAGGAGACAGTATAGAATTAACATTAGATTACAACATACAAAAAATAGTAGAAAAATATTTAGAAGAAGCATGTATAGACAATGTGTGTACAGATGGTGGAAATATTATAGTAATGAACCCTAAAAATGGGGATATTTTAGCAATGGCAACATATCCAAACTTTAATTTAAATGAACCATTTAAAATAAATAATGAAGAATTAGCAAATGTTTGGGATACACTTTCATCAGAAGAAAAAAATAATAACTTACAAGCAATGTGGAGAAACAAGGCAATAGCTGATACATATGAACCAGGGTCAACATTTAAATTAGTAACAGCATCAGCATCATTAGAAGAAGGATTGTGTGGAACAGACAAAGCAGGAGAATTCTCATGTTCAGGTTCAATAGAAATAGCAGGTGTAAGAATAAAATGTTGGAGATATTATAGACCACATGGAGGTCAAAGTTTAAGAAACGCACTGATGAATTCGTGCAACCCAGTATTTATAGGATTAGGACAACGATTAGGAGTAGAGACATATTATAACTATCTAAAAAAATTCGGATTTTTACAAAAAACAGGAATAGATATTCCAGGAGAAGCTGGAAGTATATTTCTAGCAGAAGAAAAAGTAGGACCAGTAGAACTTGCAACAATAAGTTTTGGGCAGAGATTTGAAGTAACACCAATACAGATGGCAACTATGTTATCTACAATTGCAAACAAAGGAAAATATGTAAAACCACGATTAGTAAAAGCAATAATAAACCCAGAAACAGAAGAAAGAACAGAAATAGAACCAGAATATAGAAATCAAGTAATATCAGAAGATACAGCAGAAAAAGTTTTAAGTATGATGGAATCAGTAGTTTCAGAAGGAACAGGAAAAAATGCCAAAGTTGAAGGATACAGAATAGGAGGAAAAACCGGAACATCAGAAGATGGAGTAAACACAGGAAAATATGTAACATCATTTATAGGTGTTGCGCCAATAAATGATCCAGAAATGGTAATGCTAGTAACATTATACAATCCAACAGGAGAAGGAGGGCACCAAGGAGGTGGTGTAGCAGCACCAGTAGCAGGAAAAATATTTGCAGAAGTTTTACCATATTTAGAAATTGCAAAAGAAGGAGAAGAAGAAAAACTAACAACAAAAGTTCCTGATTTAATAGGAAAAACAATTCAAGAGGCAAAAAAAATATTAAAAGAAAATAATCTACAAATAAAAATAAATGAAAATGAAGAAAATAGTGAAAAACTAATAACAAAACAAATTCCAGAAAAAGATATAACAGTAGAACAAGAAAGTTATATAATAGTGCATACAGAGTAAAATAAGAATAAAGGCTATTGCAAAAATTTTTATTATGTATATAATAAAAAGAGATTTTTAGATTAGGAGAGTGCGAAAGTGAAGTTAAGTGAAATTTTAAATGGAATTAATGATTTAAAAGCAAAAGGAAATGTTGATATAGACATTGAAAACATAGCATACGACTCAAGAAAAGTAACTACAAATACACTATTTGTAGCTATTAAAGGATACGATGTAGATGGTCATGACTACATTGAAGAAGCAATGAAAAAAGGAGCAACAGCAATATTACTTGAAAATATTGAAAAAATAAGAAATATAGCTTTACCAGAAAATGTTACATTCATTGTTACAAAAGATACTAGATACAGTTTAGCAATTTCTGCATGTAATTTTTATGGTAATCCATCAAGAAAATTTAAACTAATAGGAGTAACAGGAACAAAAGGAAAAACAACAACAACATATATGATAAAGACTTTACTAGAAGCACAAGGTAAGAAAGTTGGACTAATAGGAACAATTGAAAACTACATTGGAGAAGAAAGTTTAGGGGAAAGTGATAGAACTACACCAGAAAGCCTAGAACTACAAAAAATGTTTGCACAAATGGTAGAAGAAAAAGTGGAATATGTAGTTATGGAAGTATCATCACAAGCACTAAAATTAAACAGAGTTGCAGGAATAAACTTTGATATAGGAGTATTCACAAACTTTTCAAAAGAACACATAAGTGAAAAAGAACATAGTGATATGGAAGAATACTTTAATTCAAAAATGAAATTATTTGAAATGTGTAACAGAGGATTTATAAACATAGATGACTTTAGAGGTGCAAGAGTAAAAAGAGAAGCAAAATGTCAAGTAAAAACTTATGGTATAGATAACGCATGTGATTTATTAGCAAAAGACATAACAATTACAAATGTAGGAGTAGACTTCAAAGCAAAACTTACAGATAGAAATGAAAGAATAAAAGTAGATATACCAGGAAGATTTAGTGTATATAATTCACTAGCTGCAATATCAGTTGCACTATATTATGGATGTTCACCAGAAATAATAAAAACAGCATTAGAAAATATAAAAATACCAGGAAGAAGTGAACTAGTACCAAATAAAAAAGAACTAAGCATAATGATAGATTATGCCCATTCACCAGAAAGTTTAGAAAACATATTGCAAGCAGTAAAAACATATACTAAAGGAAGAGTAATTGTTGTTTTCGGATGTGGTGGTGACAGAGACAGAAGTAAAAGACCAATAATGGGAGAAATTGCAGGAAGAATAGCAGATTATAGTATTATAACATCAGACAATCCAAGAACTGAAAAACCAGAAGATATAGTAAATGAGATAGAAAGCGGAATTTCAAAAACAAAAGGAAAATATGAAGTAATAGTAGATAGAAAAGAAGCAATCGAAAAAGCAATTAAAATGGCAAATAAAAAAGATATAGTTATATTAGCAGGTAAAGGACACGAACCTTATCAAGAAATAAACAAAGTAAAACATCATTTTGATGAAAGAGAAATAGTAAAAGAAATTATAAACAATATGAAATAAGGAGTGAAAACATTGGAATTTCAACTGAAAATATTACTAATATCATTCTTTGCTACAATAGTATTAGGAATATTTATAATACCAATCCTACAAAGACTAAAAGTAGGCCAATCAGAAAGAGAAGATGGGCCAAAATCACATTTGAAAAAAAGTGGAACACCTACAATGGGTGGAATAATAATGGCTATTTCAATAATAGGAGCATCCATAGTTGCATTTATGCACTACATGGGAAAGGAACCAGAAGTAGGAAAGAAATTAATACCACTAATAATAGCTGCAATAGGATTTGGAATAGTAGGATTTGTAGATGATTACAAAAAAGTAATTTTAAGAAACACAGATGGACTAAAACCATCTAGCAAAATGTTAGGATTATTAATTATATCAGTATTGTATGTAATATATATAGAAAAAGTGCTAGGAATAGGAACAGACATGATAGTACCATTTTTCAAAACTAGCATAACATTACCAAGTATAATATATATACCTTTTGTAATTTTTGTAATGCTAGCAACAACAAATGCAATAAATCTAACTGATGGAGTAGACGGCTTAGCAACATCAGTTACATTAGTAATAGTAACAACAATAACAGTAATATCAATAATATTTGACGTAAAAGAAATAATAATATTCGGAAGTATAATTTGTGGAACATGTTTAGGCTTTTTAATATTCAATTTAAATAAAGCAAAAGTATTTATGGGAGATACAGGTTCTCTATTACTAGGAGGAGTTGTTTCATGTAGTGCAATATATTTAAAGATGCCACTACTAATATTAATAATTGCAGCAGTGCCAGTAATAGAAACATTATCAGTAATTATTCAAGTTGCATATTATAAAAGAACTAAAAAAAGAATATTTAAAATGACACCTATCCATCATCATTTTGAATTATGTGGATGGAAAGAAAATAAAATTGTTACAACATTCAGTTTAGTAACTGCTGCTCTATGTATAATTGGATTAGCATCAATTTTATAGATTTAAAAAAGGAGAAGAAATGGCGAAGAAGAAAAAGAAAAGTGAATTAATTTTAAGAAATCCGCTTGATTTTACACTATTAATAACAGTCTTTATTCTGCTAGGACTAGGAATAATAACTGTATTATCAGCAAGTTCGCCAACTGCATTATCAAAAACAGGAAATAGTTATCAATATGTAGAAAAACAAATTATATCAGCTGTTATAGGAATAATATTAATGTTTACATTATCAAAAATGGACTATAAAATATGGCAAAAAAACTATAAAGTAATATTTACAATATGTATAATTCTTTTATTTGCCGTGGGAATAATGGGAGTAGGAGCAAAAGGAGCAACAAGATGGCTAGACTTAGGATTTATATCATTTCAGCCATCAGAAGTAGCAAAAGTTGGAGTAATAATATTTTATGCAGCTTGGCTTACAAAAAATAAAGATAAATTAAAATCCATAAAAGAAGGATTTTTCATACCATGGATAATGATGGTACCAATGATTGCAATTGTATTAATAATGCAAAACCATTTTAGCGCTACATTAGTACTATGCATGCTAACAGCAATTTTAATGATTTTAGCAGGATGCAGAATAAGATATTTTATGATGTTTGGTGTACCGATAGCCGTAATTGGAGTAGTAGCAATAATTTCAATGGGTCAAGGATTCAGATTACAAAGATTAATAACATTTTTTGATCCATGGCAAGACTTAGCAGATGGAGGATGGCAAATAATTCAAAGTTTATATGCAATAGGCTCCGGAGGAATATTTGGAGTTGGATTAGGAAACAGTAAACAAAAATATCTATACATACCAGAACCACATAATGACTTTATATTTGCAGTACTAGCAGAAGAACTAGGATTTTTGGGATGTGCATTAGTAATAATATTGTTTGCAATACTAATCTGGAGAGGAATGACGATATCAATGAAAGCACCAGATATGTTTGGAAGTCTTTTAGCAGCAGGAATAACATCAATGATAGGAATACAAGTACTTATAAATATTGCAGTTGTAACTGCATCTATGCCAGTAACAGGAATGGCGTTGCCATTTTTTAGCTACGGAGGAACAGCATTAATGATAGTTCTAGCATCAGTAGGAATATTGTTAAGTGTATCAAGAGCAGGCAATAAAGCATAGGAGGATAAAAAATGAGAGTTATAGTAGCAGCAGCAGGAACAGGTGGACACATAAATCCTGGAATTGCTATCGCAAATAAAATAAAAGAAAAAGAAAAAGACTCTGAGATAATATTCATAGGAACAAATAGAGGAATCGAAAATGACTTAGTGCCAAGAGCAGGGTATGAGCTTAAAACTGTAGAAGCATATGGAATAAGCAAAAAAATATCAATAAAAACATTAACCAATAATATAAAAACAATAAAAGGATTTAGCCAAGCGAAAAAAATAGTAAAAGAATTTAATCCAGACATAGTAATAGGAACAGGCGGATATATATGTGGAGGCACAATAAGTGCAGCACATAAATTAGGAATACCAACAGTAATACATGAAAGTAATGCATACCCTGGAAAAGCAACAAAGTTTTTAGAAAATAAGCTAGATAAAATATTACTTGGATTTGAAGAAACAGAAAAATATTTTAAAGATAAAACAAAAGTAGTAGCAACAGGAACTCCAACAAAAGTAAAACAACAACAATTTACAAATGAACAAAAAGAAAAAATGCTATCAGAATTAGGATTAGTAAATTCACTACCTATTGTATTAGTATTTGGAGGAAGCCAAGGAGCACAAAGAATTAATGAAGCAATGGTTTCTTTAATAAAAGAAAAAAGGAACAAAGATTATCAAATAATATGGTCTGTTGGACAAAAGCAATTTGATATAATAAAGGAACAATTTAAGCAAGCAGGAATGAACATAAATAATATCAAAAACACCAAAATAGTTCCCTACATATATAATATGAGTGAAATAATGAATATTTCAGACATAATAGTAGCAAGAAGTGGAGCAATGACAATAACTGAAATAGCGTTAGTTGGAAAACCAGCTATATTTATTCCATTACCAAGTAATTCTGCAAATAGGCAAGTGGATAATGCAAATATATTGGCTAAAATAGGAGCTGCTAAAATAATATTAAATGATGAAGTTAATTCAGATAATTTAGGTCAAAGTCTAGATGAGATGGTAAAAGACAGTGAAGAATTAAAAGAAATGGGAAAAAGAGCAAAAACAATTGCAAAATATAATGTAGAAGAAAAAATATATGAAGAAATAAAGAAGATTGTAAAATAATAGATGGCAATGCAGTAATAAAAAATAAAAAAATAAGAATGTGAAGTGTAATAACAATAGAAAGTCTTTATAAAATTAATTAGGGAATCTCATCCACGAAGTGGAATTATGAGGGCGCTGATTAATTTTATTAGACTTTCTTGTTATGGAGCGAACCTTCGAAATTTTTTATTTTTTATTACTGCATTGCTATTTAATATTATTATAAACACTTGCAAAAAAACATATAATGAATTACAATACAAAAAGATTATAAATAAGGAGGTCAAACGATGGCCGATAAATTAATAATAGTTGAGTCACCAGCTAAAGCAAATACAATAAAAAAATTCTTAGGTGGAAGCACAAAAGTAGTAGCTTCAATGGGACATATTAGAGATTTACCAAAATCAAAAATGGGAATAAACATCGAAAATGATTTTGAACCAGAATATATCAACATAAGAGGTAAAGCCAAATTAATAAATTCATTAAAAAAAGATGCAAAAGAATCAAAAACAGTATATCTTGCAACTGACCCTGACCGTGAAGGAGAAGCAATTGCATGGCACTTAGCATACATTTTAGGAATACCAGAAGATGCAGTATGTAGGGTAACATTTAATGAAATAACAAAAGAAGCAGTAAAAGAAGCAGTAAAAAAACCAAGAAAAATAGATTTAAACCTAACTGATGCTCAGCAAGCAAGACGCGTACTAGATAGAATAGTAGGATATAAAATAAGTCCAGTACTTTGGAAAAAAGTAAAAAGAGGATTATCAGCAGGAAGAGTTCAATCAGTAGCAGTAAAATTAATATGCGATAGAGAAGAAGAAATTGAACATTTTATTCCAGAAGAATATTGGAATATAACAGCAATACTATCTGAAGAAAAAACAAAGAAAAATTTTGAATCAAAATTAGTAGGAAAAAATAAAAAGAAAATAGAATTACATTCAAAAGAAGAAGTAGACGAAGTTCTAAAAGAAATAAATAAATCAAAGTTTATTGTAGAAGATGTAACAATTGGAGAAAAGAAAAGAAATCCAGCACCACCGTTTACAACAAGTACAATGCAACAAGAAGCATCAAGAAAACTAGGTTTTGCAATTAAGAAAACAATGTCAGTAGCACAAGGTCTATACGAAGGTATTAAGATTCCTGAAAGAGGAGTTACTGGATTAATTACATATATGAGAACAGATTCAACTAGAATATCTGATGAAGCAAGAAAAATGGCCAAAGAAGTTATTGAAAGAAACTTTGGAAACGAATATTACGAAAATAGATTTTATAAAGTAAAAAATGATTCACAAGATGCGCATGAAGCAATAAGACCAACATATCCAGATTTATCACCAGAGGCAATAAAAGATTATTTAACAGCTGACCAATACAAACTATATAGACTAATATACAACAGATTTATAGCAAGCCAAATGGCAGCTGCAATATATGATACTATATCTATTGACATAGATGCAGGAGAATACAATTTTAGAACAAGCGGACAATCAATAAAATTTAGAGGATTCATGTGTTTATATGTAGAAGACACAGATGAAAAAGAAGCAGAAACTTTAGGAATAGCAAATATTCCATATTTAAATAAGAAAGATGAACTAAAAAAAGAAGAAATACAAACAAAACAAAGCTTTACAGAACCACCACCAAGATATACTGAAGCGAGTCTAGTAAAAACATTAGAAGAAAAAGGAATAGGAAGACCAAGTACATATGCTCCTACAATAACAACAATACTAGCTAGAAACTATATAGAAAAATCACAAAAACAATTATCACCAACAGAACTAGGTAAAATAGTAAATAAACTATTAATAGAAAACTTTAAAGATGTTATAAATGTAGAATTTACAGCAGAGATGGAAAAAGAATTCGATGAAATAGCTGATGGGGATAAAAAATGGAAAGAAACAATAAGAAATTTCTATGGACCATTTTCACAAGTAGTAGAAAAAGTAGAAAAAGAATTAGAACATGTAAAACTAGAATATGAAGTTTCAGATGTAAAATGTGAAAAATGCGGAAGAAATATGGTAATAAAAATGGGCAAATACGGAAAGTTTCTTGCATGCCCGGGATACCCAGAATGTAGAAATGCAAAACCAATAGTTGAAGAAATAGATGTACCATGTCCAAAATGCGGAGCAAAAGTGCAAATAAGAAAAACTAAAAAGAAAAGAAACTATTACATATGTGAAAATAATCCAAAATCATGTGACTACATTTCATGGAACAAACCAAAGCCAGGAGAAGTTATAGAAATTGCTGATGAAGAGTTGAAAAATGAAGTAAGCAAAGAAAAGAAAACAAAGAAAAAAACAACTACCAAAAAGAAAACAATAACAAGTAAGAAAAAGGGAACAACAAAAAGCAAATAAAAGACAAAAAAAGAGAGCTTTATAAAAAAATAAAGCTCTCTTTTGCTTGAAATATCAAGGAAAAATAAAAATGCAAAAATATTTTTAAAAAAAGTGTTGACATAGTGAAAATAAGGTGCTAAAATATGACTTGCACACGCGGAAAGAACTTTAAAAAAATAATTAAAAATTTTTTAAAAAACTTTTAAAAAAATGTTGACAAAACATAAACAGTGTGTTAAAATAAAAAACGTCTTCGGTGAGAGGACAAAATAAAAAAGTACATTGAAAAGTAAACAATATCCTTTAAGAACCAAGCGGTAGTAATT
>CANCZH010000025.1 GCA_947382445.1 uncultured Clostridium sp.
CTGACTTCGACGGTGACCAGATGGCTGTTCACGTACCATTAACACCAGAAGCACAAGCAGAAGCAAGATATTTAATGCTTTCAGTAAATAACCTATTAAAACCACAAGATGGTAAACCAGTTACAGTACCAACACAGGATATGATTTTAGGTGCATACTATTTAACAGTGCAAATAGATGGAGAAAAAGGAGAAGGAATGTACTTCTCTGGCAAAGATGAAGCATTAATGGCATACCAAAATAATGATGTAGGATTACACTGCAAAGTTAAAGTAAGAATGGAAAAAGAAATAGATGGGGAAATCAAAACAAAAACAATAGAAACAACAGTTGGTAGAATTATATATAATGAAGGAATACCACAAGATTTAGGATTTGTAGATAGAACAGATCCAGAAAAACAATTTGATTTAGAAATTGACTTCCCAGTTATAAAGAAAAATTTAGGAACAATTATAGCAAAATGTATAAATGTTCATGGATTATCAAAATCAGCAGAAGTATTAGACTACATTAAAGCAATAGGATATAAATATTCAACAAAAGGTGCCATCACAGTGTCTGTTGCTGACGTTGCTGTACCAGAAGCTAAAAAGGAAATACTAGCAAATGCCGAAAAAGAAGTTGAAAATATAAGAAAACAATTTAAACGTGGTTTAATAACAAACGAAGAAAGATATGACGCAGTTATAAAAGTTTGGGAGAAAGCAACAAAAGATGTTACAGAAGCCATGAAAGATAACTTTGATGACTTGAACCCAATCTTCATGATGGCACAATCTGGAGCAAGACGGAAATATGAACCAGTTAAGACAAATTGCAGGTATGCGTGGACTTATGGCTGATACATCAGGTAAAGCAGTTGAAATACCAATTAAATCTTGTTTCCGTGAAGGTCTAGATGCCTTAGAATACTTCATTTCATCACATGGTGCTAGAAAAGGTTTAGCAGATACAGCTTTAAGAACTGCTGACTCTGGATACTTAACAAGAAGACTAGTTGATGTTGCATCAGATCTTATAATAAGAGAAGATGACTGTGGAACACATGATGGAATTGAACTAGAAGAAATAAAAGATGGAAATCAAGTACTAGAAAAGCTAGAAGAAAGACTAGTTGGTAGATATCTAATAGATGATTTATATAATCCAGAAACAAAAGAACTATTATGTGATACAAATACAATGATTACAGATGATATAGCTAAAAAAATAACTGGAAGTGGAATAACAAAAGTAAAAGTTAGATCAATACTTGGATGTAGAAGTAAATATGGAGCTTGTAGCAAGTGCTATGGTATGGGACTAGCAACAAGACAAAGAGTAACAATAGGAGAATCAGTAGGTGTTATAGCTGCTCAAAGTATTGGTGAGCCTGGTACACAGCTTACAATGAGAACTTTCCATACAGGTGGTGTAGCAGGTGGAGATATCACACAAGGTCTTCCTAGAGTTGAAGAGTTATTTGAAGCTAGAAACCCTAAAGGTTTAGCAACAATAACTGAAATAGACGGAAAAGTTACAATTAATGATGAAAAGAAGAGAAAAGAAGTTACAGTAGTTGGAAAAGATGACGCAAAAACATATGTAATACCATTTGGTTCAAAACTAAAAGTTAAAGAAGGCGATGAAATCAAAGCTGGAGCTCCATTAACAGAAGGAAGTATAAATCCAAATGACATCTTAGCAATCAATGGACCAGAAGGAGTTTACAACTATATAATTTCAGAAGTTCAAAAAGTTTATAGAAATCAAGGTGTTGATATCAACGATAAACACATTGAAGTAATTGCAAAACAAATGCTTAACAAAGTAAGAGTTGAAGATGCAGGAGATACAGAATTATTTACAGCATCACTTATAGATATGTATGAATTTGAAGATGCTAATAACAAAGCAATAGAAGAAGGAAAGAGACCAGCAAAAGGAAAAAGGGTATTACTAGGTATTACAAAAGCATCACTTGCAACAGATAGTTTCTTATCAGCAGCATCATTCCAAGAGACAACAAAAGTATTAACAGATGCTGCTATAAAAGGAAAAGTAGATGAATTACTTGGATTAAAAGAAAATGTTATTATTGGTAAATTAATTCCAGCTGGAACAGGATTAAAAAGATATAAAGAAATAAAAATAAATACAGAATCACCAAAAAAGGAAGTAGAAGAAACAGTTGAAGAAGAACCAGTAGAAAACAAATAATAATGCAGAAGCAATTTTAGGAAACTAAATTGCTTCTATTTTTATATTCTAGGAAGTTCTTTAAACTTCCTAGAATATAAAGACTTAGGCACATTCCACACAAACAGGTACATTGAGTTAAAATATACAATAGAAAAAGGGTACTAACAAAAGTTAGTACCCACAAAGTGATAATAAACCCTTTTCTTATAATATATCTTTAAATTTTTTGTTAAAAAGATTTGATTTTATAGAAGTTCCTAAATCACTTATTAACTCTGGAGAGTTTTCTTTAGATATTAACGTAACATATCCAGTTATAAGTTCCTCTACTTTTTCTTTTATAGTTTCAGAAAATTCAAAATAGGCATATGCCGAATCCTTAAATAAAAAGCATTTAAGTATAAATGTTATTTTTATCACAGATTTATGTAAAATAATTAATTCATCTGGGCATAGTTCATTTTTATCAAATTTCATTTTTAGAATATCACGAATTTTTAAAAATGACTTTATTGCGTCTGAATATTTTTCAATTTTCATTAAGCAACATCCTAATTCGTACCAAGCCTTATAATAGCTAGGAGATTTTTCAATTACGGCATTACATGCCGATTTTGTATATTCATATTCTTCAAAAATGGAACAGAAAAAAAAGGCTCTTTTATAACATGCTTCTGGTAAAAAGGCAATTTTTCTATTCGAATATTCCTCAACAGAAAAATTATCTTTCAAAAAACGGTACTTGATGTCTGCCTTGATAAAATATAATGATAAATTATTAGGAAATTTTTTTAACAATTTATCACATTCATCAATTAAATCAAAAACACTATAAAAGAAATGCTCTCTAGGAGCATTACATTTATCTACAAAACAATCAAATTTATATTTTGCACATAAAATTGCCTGACGTATTACATAAGAAGAATCAAGCTCAGGATATAGCAAAAGTTCATTGATAAATGTTTCATAATTTCTTTTAGTACAATATTTGTCTAAAAGGTTTATTTTAGAAAGAATACAGTCAGTAAATAGTAAATTATTGCTACAGTATGCTTCTAAAATCTTTTCACATTCTGGAGAAGGTTTACCATATACAATTTTTGAAAGTGGAACAATTAAGTGACTCAAAAATTCCTTATTTTGATATGGTAAATATTCTACTGAAGGAAAGCACTTATCAATGTGATATCTATCACAGCAGATAAATATTGTTTGAGAATAGTATTCCTCTGTAACTTCCAGTCTATTATTTTCCATAAAAGAATCAGTAATAATATATATATCACAGATACTATTAATTTTTTTTAAAGAGTCATTTTCTGATATTACACAATATAATCCTAAATACCGCAAAAAATTACAAATTAAAGTAGTTGGTTGAATATCCATAGGGTTACAAACTATTTTTATTAAACTCATATAAAGCCCTCCTTTAAAATTGAAAATATTATTGTATACTTCCTCTAAAAATTATAAGATTAAGTAAAATTTTACCACAATAATAGTTAATTTGCAATTATAAATGTAAAATAGATATATTACCAATAAAAATTATAGCTAAATCAAAATATATGAGTACATTGAAAAAATAATTATACAGTGATATAATAAAAAACAATTTTAAAATAGGAGAGAAAAATGGAAAAAAAAGATACAATAAAAAAATATCTAGCTTTAAATAATAGAGTGTCTATAACTGTAATAGAATCTACAAATTTAGTAGAAGAAACAAGAAAAATACATGATTTAACACCAACTACAACAGCAGCACTAGGTAGATTGATAACAGCAGCCTGTCTGATAGGAGTAGACTTAAAAAACTTAGATGACAGTGTAAGTGTGCAAATAAAAGGAGATGGACCGATTGGAGGAATGATAGCAATTGCAGATAAATTTCCAAGAGTTAGAGGTTATATTCAAAACCCACATGTTGAGCTACCTTTAAATGAAAATGGAAAAATAGATGTAGGTGGAGCAGTAGGAAAAACAGGATTTTTAAATATAATAAAAGATATAGGACTAAAAAAGCCATACATAGGAATAGTACCATTAGTAAGTGGAGAGATAGCAGAAGACTTTGCAAGATATTTTGCAGAATCAGAGCAAAAGCCATCAGCAATAGCACTTGGAGTACTTGTAGATAAAAATGGAGTATTTAGAGCAGGTGGATATCTATTATCACTAATGCCAGATGCTGATGATGAAATTGTAACAAAAATAGAAGAAAATATACAAAAAGTACCATCAATAAGCAAAATTTTATTAGAAAATACTAATTTAGATGAAATAGCCAAGATAATTACAGGTGATGATAACCTACGAACAATAGAAGAAAACATATATCCAATTTATGAATGTAATTGTAGTAAAGAGAAATTCGAAAAAGGTCTTATTTCATTAGGGAAAAGCGAATTAGAAGATATAATAAAAGAGAAAAAAGACACAGAAATTATGTGTAATTTCTGTAACAAAAAGTACGTTTTTGACAAAGAAATGATACAACAATTAGTAGACAAAATAGAAAAATAAGGATATATGTAACTAAATTGAGAATTGTTTGTAATTGACTTATAATATTGTGTAAAAATATAATTAGTTCACTTTGAAAAAATACATAAGGGGTATTAAAAGTGGAAGAATTATTTATAAAAACAAAATATAAAATAAATGTTGAAAAAGAATTATTAAAAATTAATAGTAGAACTATATTTGAATTCAAAAAAACAGTGGATAATTTTGAATTAGAAAAAGTAAAAGCTTATAAAATTAAAGATGAAGATAAAACAGTAAGTTTTCTATTTTATGATAATAATTTTTTTGCAGTTGATAGAGTGAACTTCAAAAACAACTATGAATACAATCAACAAAAAGAATATTTACAAATATCAGAAAACTTAAATTATAAAATCAGAACAATACCAAATGTAGCTAAAACAAGAAAAATATTAAACATAGAAGATATAGAAACAAGAATATATGACCTTTCAGAATATATAGTACTACTACAAAAAGAAGAAATAAAACTGCTGAAAGTAAATAACCAAACAGAAATTCAAAATTTAGAGTTTTCAGAATATATACTAAACAAAGAAAATATTGAATGTGAGATACAAAAATATCAAGAAGCAGAAGATGAAGAATTAAAAGAAGAAAAAAGCATAAAAAATAGATTTAAAAAAATAAAAGAAAAAGTAAAATATATTGTTGTAGAACCATTCAAAGTACTAAAAAGTAAACTAACAAAAGCAAATCAAATACAAATGTTGACAGATGGAAAAAATAGTATATTTGATAAAGAAGATTAAAAAAATATTATAAATATGCAATGAGTATGAAGATGTTTGACACATAACTAGTGTTAAGCATCTTTTTTTATATATTAGGAAAGTTATACTTTCCTAATATATAAAAACACAATGTACACAAATTTATTTCATAAATTTGGCACACGAACAAATTAACGGAAAGCCAAAGAGAAAAGTAAAGATTATGCTAATTCAATGGCTTTCCGATTTGTTCTATAGTTAGCTTTCCGATTTATTCTTTGCATTATTTAGAAAAGTAAAATGAGCGTAAAAACCCGTCTTGCATGCGTTCTAAGGGAAAAAAGTATTGATTTTTTAATGAATAAGGTATATAATCTATCGGTATTGAAAGGAGATGGATATATGCAAATTAATGATAGTGAAGTAATACACATAGCAAAACTTGCTAGACTAAATTTAGCTGAAAATGAAATTGAAAGTTACAAGAAAAATCTACAAGAAATTCTAGACTTTGCAGATACATTAAAATCTGTTGATACAGAAAATATTGGAGAAACAATAGGAATAAATGAAAAATATAATGTTTTCAGAAAAGATGAAATAAAACAAGAAAGTGAAAAAGAAGAATTATTGGCAAATGCACCTAGCCAAGATGAAGGAATGTTTAGAATACCAAAAGTTATAAATTAGGAGAGATTATGAATATAGGAATTGACATAGATGATACTATTTCTGATACATATAATACAATAATTTCGTATGCACAAAAATATACAATAGAAGATTTAAAAAAGAGCGGAGATATTGGCAATAGATATGAAACAACTGAACAAAAATATTTGAAATTTATGCATAATTGGAATGAAAAAGAAGAAACAGGGTTTTTTAATAAATATTATGAAGAGATGATATTAGCAATAAAAATAAAGCATTTTGCAAAAGAAGTAATAAAAAAATTGCATGAAAATAATAAAATTATTCTAATAACATCAAGACATGAAACTAAAAATAAAAATATAGAACAATTAACAATAAAATGGCTAGAAGAAAATGAAATTGAATATGACAATTTAATTTTAGAAGCCAGAGATAAAGCTAAAACTGCTAAGGAAAATGAAATAGATTTATTTATAGATGATTGCTTTGAAAATTGTCAGAAAGTATCAAATGAAAAAATAAAAACATTTATAATGGATTCAATGCTAAATAGAAGATATAACGATGAAAAAATTACAAGAGTATATTCTTGGCCACATATATATCAAGAATATGAAAATGCCTTGAAAGGAGAAATATAATGGAGATTTATGACTTAACAGTTCATGAACTAATTGAAAAATTAGATAAAAAAGAACTAACATCAAGCCAAATAATAGAAAGCTACTTAAATAGAATTAATGAGAAAGAAAAAGAAGTAGAAGCTTTTGTTACAGTAACAGATGAAACAGCTAAAGAAAAAGCAGAAGAAATAGATGAAAAAATTGCAAAAGGAGAGAACTTAGGAAAACTAGCAGGTATACCAATAGGAATAAAAGATAACATGTGTACAAAAGGAGTAAAAACAACATGTGGTTCAAAAATGCTAGAAAATTTTGTATCTCCTTATGATGCAACAGTTGTAAAAAATATAAATAATGAAAATATGATATTACTTGGAAAACTAAACATGGATGAATTCGCAATGGGAAGCTCAACAGAATATTCATATTTCCATCAAACGCATAACCCATGGAATTTAAATAAAGTACCAGGAGGTTCATCAGGAGGAAGTGCAGCAGCAGTTGCAGCAAACTTAGTGCCATGGGCACTTGGAAGTGATACTGGAGGTTCAATTCGTCAACCAGCATCATTATGTGGTGTTGTAGGATTAAAACCAACATATGGACTAGTTTCAAGATACGGATTAGTAGCATATGCATCATCACTCGATCAAATAGGACCAATAACAAAAGATGTTGAAGATAGTGCCATATTACTAAATGTTATTGCTGGACATGACGAAAAAGATTCAACTTCAATTGATATGGAGAAAAAAGATTATACTAAAAGTTTAGTAAAAGATGTTAAAGGATTAAAAATAGGACTACCAAAAGAATTCCTTGGAGAAGGAATAAATGAAGAAGTAAAAAATAGTGTTTTAGAAGCAGCTAAAATATTTGAAAGATTAGGTGCAACAGTTGAAGAATGTAGCTTAGATATTGGAAAAAAATCTCTAGCAACATACTACATAGTTGCATGTGCGGAAGCTAGTTCAAACTTGGGAAGATTTGATGGAATTAGATATGGATATAGAACAGAAAAATTCGATAACCTAAGAGAAATATATATAAATTCAAGAACAGAAGGATTTGGACCAGAAGTAAAAAGAAGAATAATACTAGGAACATATGTATTATCTTCAGGATACTATGATGCATACTATAAAAAAGCACAAAAAGTTAGAACAGTTATTATAAATGAATATCAAAAGTTATTTGAAAAATATGACATAATTTTAACACCAACATCACCAACAGTAGCATTTGGAATTGGAGAAAAATCAAATAACCCACTTGAAATGTACTTAGCAGACATTTGTACAGTACCAGTAAATATAGCAGGACTTCCAGGAATGAGTTTACCAGCAGCAGTAGATTCAAATGGAATGCCAATAGGAATACAATTAATTGCAAAACACTTTGATGAAGAAACAATATTTAGAGCTGCATATACATTCGAACAAGAAGTTAAATTTAGAGAAAAACATAAACCTGAATTTAAAAAATAAGGAGGAAAATAAATGGCAAGAGAAGATTATGAAGCAGTTATCGGACTAGAAGTTCACTGCGAATTATCAACAAAAACAAAAATATTTTGTTCATGTCCTACTGAATTTGGTGGAGAACCAAACACACATTGTTGCCCAATATGTATGGCAATGCCAGGAACACTACCAGTTTTAAATGAAAAAGTTGTAGAATATGCAGTAAAAGCAGGATTAGCAACAAATTGTAAAATAGCAAGAAACAGCAAAAATGATAGAAAAAATTACTTTTATCCAGATTTACCTAAAAGCTATCAAATATCACAATTTGATATGCCACTATGTTATGAAGGTAGTGTAGAAATTGAAGACGAAAACGAAAACAAAAAAACAATTAGAATAACAAGAATTCATATAGAAGAAGATGCTGGAAAATTAAATCACGATGAATATGGAAGAGGAAGTTTTGTAGATTTAAATAGAGCAGGAGTTCCATTAATAGAAGTAGTTTCAGAACCAGATATAAGAAGTGCAGAAGAAGCAGATAAATATTTAAGAAAATTAAAACAAATCTTTGAATATATAGAAGTTTCAGATTGCAAAATGCAAGAGGGGTCCTTAAGAGCTGATGTTAACGTATCTGTTAGAAAAAAGGGAGACGAAAAATTAGGTACTAGAACAGAAATGAAAAATATGAATTCATTCAAATCAATTGCAAGAGCAATAAACTATGAAATAGAAAGACAAATTGAAGAAATAGAAATTGGAAATACTATAACACAAGAAACTCTAAGATGGGATGATGTATCAGGAAAAACATTCCCAATGAGAGATAAAGAAGATGCACAAGATTACAGATATTTCCCAGATCCAGATCTAGTTGCAATAAAACTATCTGAAGAATATATCGAAAACATAAAAAATAACTTGCCAGAATTACCAGAAGTAAAAAAAGCAAGATATATAAAAGATTTTGAATTAACAGAAAAAGCAGCAAACTTTGTTACATCATCAAAATACTATTCTGAATTATTTGATGAAGCAACAGAAATATCAAAAAATCCAAAAGCTGTTAGCAACTGGTTAATGTCAGATATAGCAAGAATATTAAATGAAAAAGAAGAAGAATCAGACAAAATACCATTCACAGGAAAAGAACTAGGAGAACTAATTGAGCTAATTGATAAAGGAACAATTAGTAATAGTATAGGTAAAAAAGTGCTAGATGAATTATTTGAAAATCCAAAAGCACCTAGTAAGATAATTGAAGAAAAAGGATGGGTACAGATTTCAGATGAGGGAGCGATAAAAGAAGTAGTACTAAAAATACTAGAAAATAACCCTCAATCAATAGCAGACTATAAAGCTGGAAAAGATAGAGCACTTGGATTTTTAGTAGGACAAGCAATGAAAGAGACAAAAGGAAAAGCAAATCCACAAATGCTAAACAAAATGTTCATAGAAGAACTTAAAAAATAATAATTTTATAAGAAATACTAAACACGAAAAAGAGAGATATGTTTTCTTGCGTCCCCATTCTCAAAATTCTTGCAAAAGTTTAAAAACTTTTGAGAATTTTGGAACGGTCCCCACAACGTCTAACGAAAACATATCTCTCTTTTTCGTGTTTTATATTGCAAATAAAAAGCTAAGATTTTCTATTTTAAATCTTAGCTTTTTTCACATATTGAATAACATTAAAATTTTACTTGAACATTTTGTTTAGCTTCTTCATTTTCTACTTTAAATAATTCCTCTTTTTTAAATCCAAACAAACTTGCAACAATATTATTTGGAAATACTTCTAATTTAGTATTATAAATAGTAGTTACATTATTATAAGTATTTCTAGAAGAAGAAAGTTTATTTTCAGTATTAGAAAGCTCCTCTTGTAAACTCAAAAAATTTGTATTAGCCTTCAAATCTGGATAATTTTCAGCAACAGCCATAATTGATTTTAAAGAATTAGAAAGTTCACTTTCTAAAGCAGCTTTTTCACCAACAGATGATGCATTAGACCAAGAAGTACGAAGTTCTGTAACCTTAGTTAAAACTGACTCTTCGTGCTTCATATAACCCTTAACTGTTTCAACTAAATTAGGTATCAAATCAAATCTTCTTTGCAATTCAACATCAATTTGTGACCAAGAATTTTTAACTTGATTTCTGAGAGAAACTAAGTTATTGTATATTGAAATTGTTAATACTGCAATTAATACAAGAAGAACAATAACAACGATAAATGCTGTCATATTAAAAACCTCCTTAACATACATTACAAAAGCATAATAGCATATACAAATAAAAAATACAATAAATTTAAAAAATAAAGTACTAAAAAAATACAAGCCTAATATAATATATAAAGGAGAAAAAACAAAAAAAGTAGATGAAAATGTTCAGAGAGTAATAACTCAGAGAAAAAATGGAAAATTTGACAAAATAAAACTCAAATAGTATAATCTAGTTGTTATTTCTAAAAGGAGGAAACATGAGAACAGAAGAAAACTTATCAAAAGTAATGGTAAAAAGAATTGTTTTTATAATTTTAGTACTATTAATATTATTTGGAATTGGAGTATTTGCAGGAACACAATCAGTAAACACTGTAACTATAAAATTTTCAGATAAAACAGAACTAACAGTAATAACAGCACAAACAAATGTAAATGAAATCTTGAAAGAAAATAACATATATATATTAGATGGAGAGCAAGTAACTCCAAATTTTGAAGAAAATATTGGTCAAGATAAAGTAATTACAATTTCAAGACAAAAAAATGAAGAACAAGAACCAACAGAAAAACAAGAAGTAATTGAAAGTAGTGAAATTATAGAATCAAACAATGGAACAATAGTTGAAAAAATAATAAAAGAAACAGTAGAAATTCCTTTTGAGACTATAACAAAAGAAGTTCCATCATCAGAAAATGGAGAAAAAGTAAACAAAGTTACACAAGAAGGAAAAAACGGAATAAAAGAAATAACTTATAAAGTAAAATATAAAAATGATATAGAAATTGAAAGAAAGCTACTATCAGAAATAATAATTGAAGAACCAGTAAATAAAATAGTACAAATATCAGTACAAGTTAGTAGCAGAGCTGCTGCAGCTGCTAGAATACAAAAAGGAGCAAGTGCTTCAGCATCAGTATGTCAATCATATGCACAAAAAAGATGTAGTGATTATGGATGGAGTAATGAAGATTTTAATTGTTTAGTAGTTTTATGGAATAGAGAAAGTGGTTGGAACATGTATGCACAGAATAGAAGTTCAGGAGCTTATGGTATACCACAAGCATTACCAGCAAGTAAAATGTCATCTGCTGGAAGTGATTACTTAACAAATTATGAAACACAAATCAATTGGGGACTTAGCTATATAAAAACAAGATATGGAAATCCATCAGTAGCATTAGCACATTCTAACTTAAAAGGTTGGTACTAATATAAAAGAAGAATATCAGAAAATAAAAATCTGCAATAGATAAAAGAAAAAATGCCTAGAAATATTAGAAAATTCTAATATTTCTAGGCATTTTTTAAACTTTTTGGCAAAATTGTATTGACTTAAAGTGGTAAAAATATATAATATATACATTGAGAAAAAGCAAAATGTGAATATACTAATAGTATTAAAAATTTTTTAGGAGGTTTATATGCAAAACGAAGAAGAACAAAAAGTTATTGATATGATTGATAATCTAGTAGAAAGAGCCAAAAAAGCATCAAAAGAGTATATGAAATTAGATCAAGAACAAATAAACACAATAATTAAAAAAATGTCAATGGCAGGATTAGAAAATCATATGAAACTTGCAAAAATGGCAGTTGAAGAAACAGGAAGAGGAATATATGAAGACAAAATAACAAAAAACATGTTTGCAACAGAATACGTATATCACAGCATAAAATATGATAAAACAGTTGGAGTAATAAACGAAAACGAAGAAGAAGGATATAAAGAAATAGCTGAACCAATAGGAATTATTGCAGGTGTAACACCAGTTACAAACCCAACAGCAACAACAATGTTTAAATCATTAATAGCAGCTAAAACAAGAAATGTAATAATTTTTGGATTCCATCCATCAGCTCAAAAATCAAGCTCAGAAGCAGCAAGAATATTAAGAGATGCAGCGGTAAGTGCAGGAGCACCAGAAGATTGTATCTTATGGATAGAAGAACCATCAATAGAAGCAACAAACCGTTTAATGAACCATCCAGGAGTTAACCTAATATTAGCAACTGGTGGAACAGGAATGGTTAAAGCTGCATATTCATGTGGAAAACCAGCATTAGGAGTTGGACCTGGAAATGTACCATGTTATATAGATAAAACAGCAAAATTAGAAACATCAGTAAACGACTTAGTAATGTCAAAATCATTTGATAATGGAATGATTTGTGCATCAGAACAAGCAGTTATAGTAGATAAAGAAATAACAAAAGAATTCGAAAAATTAATGAAAAATGCAGGATGCTATTTTGCTACCAAAGAAGAAAAAGAAAAATTACAAGAAGTTATTTTTACAAAAGGAGATAATGGAGATTACAAATTAAATGGAAAAATACCTGGACAAAGTCCATACAAAATAGCATCATTAGCAGGAATAGAAATACCAGAAGATACAAAAGTATTAGTAGTAAAAGAAACAGGTGTAGGAGATGAATTCCCATTTTCAAAAGAAAAATTAAGCCCAATATTAGCATATTACACAGTAAAAAATAAAGAAGAAGGAATAGAACTTGCAGAAGACTTAATTGAATATGGAGGACTTGGACATTCAGCAGTAATACATTCAGAAGATCAAGAAACAATATTAGAATTTTCTAGAAAAGTAAAAGTTGGAAGAATAATAGTAAATTCTCCATCTACACACGGAGCAATAGGGGATATATATAATACAAATATGCCATCATTAACACTAGGCTGTGGAACTTTTGGAGGAAACTCAACAACAGCAAATGTATCTTCAGTAAACTTAATAAATATAAAAAGAGTAGCAAATAGGAGAGTAAATATGCAATGGTTTAAAGTACCTAAAAAAATCTATTTCGAAGCTGGTTCAATAGGATATTTAGAAAAAATGCCAAATATAACAAGAGCATTTATAGTAACAGACCCATCAATGGCTAAACTTGGATATGTAGATAAAATACTATATCATTTAAGAAAAAGAGAAAAATATGTTCACTCAGAAATATTTGCAGAAGTAGAACCAGATCCATCTTTTGATACAATCAAAAAAGGTGTAGAAGCAATGAATAACTTCAAACCAGATGTTATTATTGCATTAGGTGGAGGAAGTGCAATGGATGCAGCAAAAGGAATGTGGCTATTCTATGAACATCCAGATGCAGATGTAGAGGGATTAAAACTTAAATTTATGGATATTAGAAAACGTACGTATAAATTCCCTACATTAGGAGAAAAAGCAAAAATGGTAGCAATACCAACAACATCAGGAACTGGTTCAGAAGTAACATCATTTGCAGTTATAACAGACAAGAAGAAAAATATAAAATATCCATTAGCAGATTATGAATTAACACCAGATATAGCAATAATTGACCCAGACTTAGTAATGACATTACCAAAGAAAATGACTGCTGATACAGGAATGGATGTATTAACACATGCATTAGAAGCATATGTATCAAATATGGCATCAGATTATACTGATGCACTATCAGAAAAAGCAATCGAACTAGTATATAATAACTTAGTAACAGCATATAACAATGGTCAAGATAGATATGCAAGAGAAAAAATGCATAATGCAAGTACAATAGCTGGAATGGCGTTCACAAATGCATTTTTAGGTATTAACCATTCTATTGCACATAAATTAGGAGGAGAATACCATATACCACATGGAAGAGCAAATGCAGTAATTCTTCCATATGTAATAGCATATAATGCAACTAAGCCAACTAAATTTGTATCATTCCCAAAATATGAATACTTTATAGCAGATAAAAAATACGCTAAAGTAGCAGAAAAATTAGGGCTTCCAGCAAGTACAACAGAAGAAGGTGTAAAATCACTTGTAAAAGCAATACAAAAAATGTTAGTAGACCTAGAAATGCCAACATCATTAAGAGAATGTGGAATAGAAGAACAAGAATTCTTAGCAAAAGTAGACGAATTAGCAGATAGAGCATTTGAAGACCAATGTACAACAGCTAACCCACGTTTACCATTAGTAACAGAATTAAAACAAATATTGTTAGATGCATACTATGGAAAAGAAATATTTTAAATAATATAAAAAAGCTATACTATTGAAAAATGGTATAGCTTTTTTAAGGTAAAATAAAAGCTTGAAAAAATTAAATAAATAATATAAAATAACGAAGACGAAAAAACGAAAGGAAGTAAAATTAAAATGGAAAGAATAAGAGGATTTGAAGTAGCAAAAGGATTTGAAAATTCAGGAATTAACTTACCAGAAAGAAAAACAAAAGCATCAGCAGGATATGACGTAGAAGCAGCAGAAGACTGTATAATACCACCATATAAGTTTGGTCAAAAACCAACATTAGTAAAAACAGGAATAAAAGCATATATGCCAGAAGACGAGTACTTAATGTTATGTAATAGAAGCTCTAATCCATTCAAAAAAGGATTGGTAATGGCAAACAGTGTAGGAATAATAGATAGTGACTATTATGGAAATCCAGATAATGATGGAGCATTTATGTATGCATTTTACAACTTTTTTGATAAAGAATTAGAAATTAAAAAAGGAGATGTAATAGGACAAGCAATTTTTCAAAAATATTATTCAGCAGATAATGACAATGCAGAAGGCGAAAGAATAGGCGGATTTGGTTCAACAAGTAAATAGAAAAAGTTGAATTATTATGTGAATTATTCCCAAAAGTTTTTGACTTTTGGGAATTTTTGTAGTATAATAGACATGTGCTGAAAAGTAAAATTTACCTGAAAGGAGTGTTTCATACATGTTTAATGTAGGTGACAAAGTAGTTTATCCAATGCATGGCGCTGGAGTTATAGAATCAATAGAGGAGAAAGCAATACTTGATGAAAAACAATCATATTACATAATAAAAATGCCAGGCGAGGTAAAGGTTATGGTTCCTACTGCAAAAGCAGAAGAAATCGGAGTAAGAAATATCATAGATAAAGGTCAAGCAGAGAAAGTTATAAAAATCTTGGAACAAGAAAGCACAGAAATGTCTATGAATTGGAACAAAAGATACAGAGACAATATGGAAAAGATGAAAACAGGAAACATTTATGAAGTAGCAGATATAGTAAGAAATCTAAGCTTTAAACAAAAAGAAAAAGGACTATCAACTGGAGAGAAAAAAATGCTACTAAATGCAAAACAAATTTTAGTTAGTGAGTTAGTATTAGCTGAGCAAAAAGAATTAACAGAAATTGAATCACTAGTTGAGAATAAAATAAATGCTTCATATGAAGAACATCTTACATCATTAGAACAATGCACAACAGAAGAAAATATTGTTAAAAAATTTATTCCATTAAATTAACTAAATCAATATATAAATTAAAAAAAGAGGTAAAAACCTCTTTTTTTGAGATATAAAACAATAATTTTACATTTTATTAACAGAGAAGTAATTATATATACAAAGAAAAAAGTAAATGGTATAATAAATTTGAGAAGAAAGGAAAGAAATATGAATCAAATACTTATAACAGAAAAATTATATGTAACACCAGAACTTAGAAAACAGAAAAAACTATACAAAATTGATTTTATAATTTCTGTTTTTTTGTTATGCCTTTTATTCTCATATTACTTATATTCGGAATTTGATAAATACATCAATGAAAAAAAATCGCAAGAAATTTTAGCAAGTATGTCAATACCAGAAACATTGCAAAGTACTTATGTATATGATGATACAACAATAAAAGTAGAAGATAATAAAAAAATAGTAGTAATTTTGGATGATGAAAATTCAGATACAATAATAGATCCAAACAATTTAAATAATCAAAATTCAGTAGGGCCAGTAACAGTAAATAGAAATATGCTGACAACACCTAGTGGAGAGCAATACTATGGTGTAGCCATTATAAGAATACCTAAAATTGGATTAGAATATGGTGTAGCAGATCATTGGTCAGTTGAACTATTAAAAATAACACCTTGTAAATTTTGGGGTGGAGAACCGAACGAAGTAGGAAATTTCTGTATAGTAGGACACAATTATAGAACAGATGCATTTTTTAGTAAAGTGCCAACACTTGTAAACGGAGATATAATAGAATTAGAAGATAGTTATAAAAGAAAAGTGAATTATGAAGTATATGATAAACATATTGTATCAGAAGATAATACAGATGATACAACACAAGTAACACATGGAAAAAAGGAAGTTACACTAATAACTTGTACTAATGAGAGAAGTAAAAATAGATATGTAATAAGAGCAAGAGAAATATAATATAATATAATATAAGCTAAATAAAGCAATAAAAAGAAAGATAATATTTAAAAATGACATACAGTTTGGAAGCAAATTAGATAGAGTAAAATTGAATAAATTTAAACTCCATTTATGAGACTGACAGCAAGGAATTTTAAATATTATTTTTCTTTTTATGATTTTATTAATTTATATTAATGCAATGAGTTCAAAAAAACATAGCTTTTTTATTGAAAATTTAGCATCTATACGATATAATACATACGTTAATTAACATATAGGAGAGAAAATAAAATATGAGTGAAATTTTAAAAATGTTTGACATAAATAACATTTTAAGATATAGCACAGCACTAGCAATAGTATTAGGAATGAAATTATTCAGTCCGATAATAGCCAGGATAATAATACTTATATTTCACAAAACATTTAAAATAAATACAAAAGTAATAGAAAGCGGATTTTATGGTCCAGTAAAATTCATAACAACAATAATAGGAATAGGAATAGCAATAAATTTTTTAAACCTACCAGTAGAAATTATAAGCTTTTATTATAAAATACTAAGAATATTAGTAATAATGGCTATTGCTAAAGCATTTGGAAATTCATTAAATCCACAAGCTACGTTTTTCACAAAACTAGAAACTAAAACAAATTTTAAAGGAAATGAAGCACTAAATTCATTCATATCAAAAATACTAAAATCAATAATATATTTAATAGCAGCATTTATAATATTAAAAGATTTCAATATTGATTTAAGTGGAGTAATAGCAGGATTAGGAATTGGAAGTGCTGCAATAGCATTAGCTGCACAAGATTTCGTAAAAAGCATAATAGGAGGATTTGCAATAATAGCAGACCAAACATTTGAAATAGGAGACTTTATAGAAGTAGGAGATTTTCAAGGAACAGTAGTAGATATAACATTTAGAAGTACAAAAATAAAAGCAGTAAATAACACAATAACATCAATGCCAAACTCAGTAATAATAACAGAATACGTAAGAAATTGGAGTAAGCTAGAAAGTAGAAGACTAGAAATGAGTTTAAGAATAAATCTAAATTCTTCTACTGAAACAATAAACAAAACAATAAGTAATATAAAAACAATGTTAAAAACTCACAAAAAAATAAATAGTGAAACAGTAAAAGTATTTTTAGATAAAATAGACAATGATGCTAATATAATAGGAATAACAACATATATGAATACATCAGACTATGATGAATATATAAAAATAAAAGAAGATATTAACTGCAAAATACTAGAAATTTTAGAAAAAGAAAATATTGAACTTGTATATCCAACACAAAAAGTATACATGAAAACAGTATAAATAAGAAATACAACTATAAAGTTAATACAAATTAAGTTTAAAAATATTACTTATATTGATAGGCAAATTAGAAGTCAACTGTAATGAAGCTATATGTGACTAGATTTAATTTTTTCTGATGCAAAATTAGTAATATTTTAAACAGGAGGAAGAAAATGAAAGTAGGAATAGCACTAGCTGGTGGAGGTCTAAAAGGAGTAGCTCACATAGGTGCAATAAAAGCCCTGCAAGAACTAGGAATAGAAATAAAATACATAACAGGTACAAGTTCAGGAGCAATGATGGCAGCTCTATATGCAATGAACTATACACCAGAAGAAATGATAAAAATAACAAAAGAATCATATAAAGAAATAATAAAATTTAAAAAAAGAGTATTTTTAAAAGCTGGTATAAAATTTTTGGTAAGTAGAAAAATAGAATTACAAGGAATTATAGATGGAGAAAAAATAGAAAAAATCGTAGAAAAATATGCAAAGCAAAAAGAAATACATAAAATTTCAGATATACAAAAGAAATTTGCAATGATAACAGTTGATAGTAAAACAACTAAAAAAACAGTATTAACATCTACAATAGATATTAATAAGGAAAAGGATGTAGAATATTTATCTAACATTCCAATTGGAAAAGCAGTGCATGCAAGCATGTCATTTCCAGCAATTTTTACACCCTGCAAATATGAAGAATATTGCTTTATAGATGGTGGAACAGTAGATAATTTGCCAGTACAAACACTAAAAGACTTAGGAGCTGAAAAAACAATAGCACTGAGTTTTAGACTAGATGAATTTGAAGGAACAGAAAACCTATTTGGAACCATTTTAAGGGCATGTGATATTTTTTCTAAAAAAGATGTAGAAAAAGGACAAGCACTAAGTGATATAAATATTGAAATCAATGCAAACGAAGTTAAGTTACTAAAAATTGATGATGTCGACAAAACAGTAAACATCGGATATAATGCAGTAATGCAAAACAAAGAGAAAATATTAGGAATGGTGGAAAAAGTAAAATGAAAGCATTAATAACAGGAGCGTCTTCTGGAATAGGAAGAGAAATAGCACTTTACTTGAGTGATTTAGGATATGATATTATAGTAGTAGCAAGAAATGAATTGGGATTAAGAGATTTACAAAGAGAAGTAAAAACAAAAGTAGAAGTAATATCAATGGATTTAAGTAGCAGAGAAAATGTTTGGAAACTACACGAAATGTACAAAAATGAACCAATTGAAGTATTAGTAAATAATGCAGGATTTGGAGTACATGGTTTAGTTACAGACACTGATTTAGAAAAAGATTTAGATTTAATAGATTTAAATATAACAGCAGTTCATATGTTAACAAAACTATTTTTAAAAGATATGAAAGAAAGAAACCTAGGATATATATTAAATGTTTCTTCAATAGCAGGTTTTTTAGCAGGACCATTAATGGCAGAATACTATGCTTCTAAAAATTTTGTATTATCATATACAAAAGCAATATATACAGAACTAAAAAAAGAAGGTTCAGAAGTTCATATAAGTTGTTTATGCCCAGGACCAACAAAAACAAACTTTAATAAAGTTGCAAAAGTAGAATTTAAAACTAAATCATACAATGCTGAATATGTAGCCGAATATGGAATAAATAAAATGTTTGAAGAAAAATTAGTTATAGTACCAGGATTAAGAATGAAATTTGTACATTTAGCAAGTAAAATTTTTCCAAGTAGTATAACAAGCAAGGTAGCATACGAAATACAAAAAAGAAAAAGAAGATAAGGATAGGTAAACAAATGAAAATTAGGTGTATAGGAACAGGAACAATGGGTTCTATAACAAGAGGAAACCAAAGCATATTAATAGATGATGTATTATTTGATATTGGATCAGGAGTAGTAAAAAAAATAGAAGCACTAAAAATATATACTAAAACTGTAAAATATTTAGTAATAACTCATAGTCATGCAGACCATTTTGTAGACCTACCAAACTATCTAATTGGAAGAAGTATAAGGCAAGAAAACAAAGAAACTTTGCACATAATATGCGGAAAAGGAATAAGAAAAAAAGTAATAGAACTATTTGAACTATGCTTTGGAGATGGAAATAAAAATAAATATACAGATTTTGAAGAAAAGTATAATGTAGCATTTGATGAATTAAAAGCTGGTGAATCATTTCAAACAGAAGATATGAAAATAACAGCATATGACTTAAAACATGGAAATTGTAATCCTATTTTAGGATTTACAATTGAAAAAGATGACAAAACAGTAGGATATGCAACAGATACAACATTATGTGATTCAGTAGAAGAAATTTGTGAAAAATCACAAGTAGCATTTTTAGATGCAACAAATACAATACCAACCAATTCTCATATGGGAGTAGATCAAGTAGTAGAACTTTCAAAAAAATATCCAAATTGCAAAATATATGCGATTCACCGAAGCGACTATACACATAACCATATAAAAGAAATACAATTTCCAGAGGATGGAGATATTATAGAAATATAAGAATAAAACCAAAATTCATCTCATAAGATTACTAAAGAGGTGAATTTTTTATGATTAAATTTACAAAAATGCAAGGTTTAGGAAATGATTTTGTTTGTATGAAATACGAAGATGTATGCCAATATAATCTAAAAATATTTTCAAAATTTATATGTGACAGACATTTTGGAATTGGAGCAGATGGACTAATTTTATTAGGAACAAGCAAAATTGCAGATTGTAAAATGAGAATATTCAATAATGATGGAACAGAAGCGGAAATGTGCGGAAATGGAATTAGATGTCTAGCTAAATACATATACGAAAAAAATATAATAAAAAAAGAAAAAATAACTATAGAAACATTGGCTGGAATAAAAGAAGTAGAATATAAATTAGAAAATCAAAAAATAATGGCACTAAAAGTAAATATGGGAGTGCCAGAATTAGACATAAGCAAATTGCCAATATATACTCCCAATAATTATAAACATAAAGAAAAAAAGTGCAAAATAATGATAAAGGCCCAAGATAAGGAGTTCTTAGGACTTTTTCTATCAGTAGGAAATCCGCATACAGTCATAGAAGTAAAAGAATTAAAAGATTTTGAAGTCACAAAATATGGAAAGATTGTGGAAAACTATAAGTATTTTCCTAAAAAAACGAATGTAGAATTTGTAGAAATAGTAAACGAAAACAATATAAAAGTAAGAGTGTGGGAAAGAGGAGTTGGAGAAACTTTTGCATGTGGAACAGGAGCAGTTGCTTCTGCATACAGCATGTATATTGAAAATAAAGTAAAAAATAAAGTAACAGTAGAACTAGAAGGAGGAAAACTAAATATAGAAATAAACCCAGAAACGAATGAAGTATATATGGAAGGACCAGCAGTAAATATTTTTGATGGAGAAATTGACTTATAAAAAAAATAGAGTTAAAATAAAAAACGAAAAAAGTAAAAATAAGGAGGAATAAAAATGAAAGCATACGTTTGTAAAGTTTGCGGATATATTCATTTTGGTGAAGAAGCACCAGAAAAATGCCCACAATGTGGAGCTCCAAAAGATAAATTTGAAATAAAAGAAGAAGGAAATAACACATATGCAGATGAGCATAAAATAGGAGTAGCAAAAGGATTAGACGAAGAAGTAGTATGTGGATTAAAAGAAAATTTCCAAGGAGAATGTACAGAAGTTGGAATGTACTTAGCAATGAGTAGACAAGCAGACAGAGAAGGATATCCAGAAATTGCAGAAGCATTCAAAAGATATGCATTTGAAGAAGCAGAACATGCAGCAAAATTTGCTGAATTATTAGGAGAAATAGTAGATCCAGATACAAAAACAAATGTAATGAAAAGAGCAGCAGCTGAATGTGGAGCATGTGAAGGAAAGAAAAAATTAGCAACAAGAGCTAAAGAATTAGGATATGATGCTATCCATGATACAGTACATGAAATGTGCAAAGATGAAGCAAGACATGGAAAAGGATTTGAAGGATTATTAAAAAGATATTTCTAAAATAAATTACTGTCCTCATTTTGACAGTAATTATAAATCAGAAATTAAAAAAACCACTATACCCAGATGAAATGCACCCCATTTAGTAGACACAAATAAAAAAACAATTTGTGTTAAAATC
>CANCZH010000026.1 GCA_947382445.1 uncultured Clostridium sp.
CAATAATAGGAGATACTGAAAATAATAATATAAATATAACATCAACTACAAGTGACAATGGAACAGAATATATCTATTATATAGAAGCCTATGACAGAATAGGAACATTAATAAGTAAATCAAATTAATGTTAAATAATAAAGAGAGCAGAATAAAATCTACTCTCTTTACTGCTATTTTAAACATTCATAAATTCTAAAACTTAAAACTTATGACTATTCAAAATAAAACTATTTGTTGATCATTGAATTTTCAGCTTGTTGTATCATTTTCTTAACCATATTACCACCGATTTTACCAGCATCTCTAGCAGAAATGTTTCCATTATAACCGTTTTTTAAGTTTACACCAACTTCTGAAGCAACTTCATATTTGAATTTTTCTAAAGAATCCATAGCTTCTGGAACTAACTTTCTATTATTATTACTTGTCATGATTTTCACCTCCATAGTTTAAAAAAATAAATTTTTTGAAAAAACTTAGTAACGTTTCTTCAATAACTATGATATGTAAAAATACAAAAAATAAACTGGAAATTTTTGCACAAAATATTTTAAAATAAAAATGGTCATGTTATAATAAGTAAGAATTTAATATAAAAAGGAGAATTATGTATGTACAAACTAGTTGCAATCGATTTAGATGGCACATTACTAAATTCGTATGGTGAAGTTTCGATTGAAACAAAAGAAACAATAAAAAAAGCAATAAACAGTGGACTAGAAGTAGTTTTAGCATCAGGAAGACCAATAAGTTCAGTAGAAGATTTAGCAAATGATTTAACTGCAAACCATTATTTAATTTCAGGAAATGGTGCGATTGTTTATGATATGTACAAAAAAGAAATAGTATATGACAAATTTTTAGATAAAGAACAAGTATTAAATATTATACAAGTATGTGATGAAAATAGTATTTATTATAATATATATACAGAAAATGATGTGTTAACAAAATCATTGAATTACAATACATTATTCTATTATAGTGAAAATACACATAAACAAGAAGAAAAAAGAACAAATATAAATATTTTAACAGATGTATATGAATATGTAAAAAAATCAGAAAATGAAAAATATTTAAAAATTACAATATGCGACCAAAGTCAAATTGTGTTTAATAGTATAATCAAAAAAATAAAAACTATACCAGATATAGATATATTAGATGTTGAGCATATGTCAAAAAAAATCATAAAATCAGGAACAGAAGAAATTCCAGTTGAATATTGTTACACAGAAATTACAAATAAAAATGTGAATAAATGGACAGCTTTAGAATATATAATGAAAGAACTAAATATAACAAAAGAAGAAGTAGTTGCAATAGGTGATAATATTAATGATAAAGAAATGATAGAAAACGCTGGACTTGGAGTCGCAATGGGAAATAGCACAAAGTATATAAAAGAAATAGCTAAAATTGAAGTTTCAACAAATAATGAAGAAGGAGTAAAAGAAACATTTGAGAAATATATAAATATACAATAAAATTACAGTATTATTACATTTTTTTGTTTTTTATATTACATTTATTGATAATATTTACTTAAAAACGACGATATAGTACAATAATAGTAAAAGATATTATAAATGATATAAGAGCAAAGTACTGTTTTTAAAGTACAAATAAGGAGGAATAATAAAATGGCAATGAATCCAATGCAAAGAAAAGTAAGAAATTCTTTTCTTTTAGGTGTTGTAGCAGCAATATTTATAGCAGCGATAGTTGTAGGAATATTGTTTATTAAAATAAAAGGACTAAATGAAGAAATAGAAAAAATGAGAGAAAAAGAAAGAGTTGCAACAACTCAAGTGTATACTGTTTCCCAAGAAGTAAAAGAAGGAGAAAGTGTTAGATATTTAACTACTCTAACTGTAGCGACAGAAAAGGCTCCTAAAAATGCAATAACAGATGAAAACCTTGATAATTATGCAGAAAAAGATGAAAAAGGAAACATTATAGTTGGTGAAGATGGAAATCCGATATATCAAATGAAAGCATTAATTGGAATAACTCCAAATACTATAATGACAACAGACATGGTAGTAATGTCAGAGCAAGCTGGAACATATAGAATGGTAGAATGTACGTCAATTGAATTACCATCAAAATTAGCTACTGGTGATTATATAGATATAAGACTTGAATTATATACATCTTCAAATGTTATAGTATTGTCAAAAGTAAAAGTTGAAGACTCAACTACAAACACTATTTGGTTAAAACTTTCTGAAAGCCAATATGTTGTATTAAGAAATGCTATTCTTGAAACATATATGCTAGAAGGAAGCAGATTATATGCAACACAATTTGTAGATGAAGCACAGGCACCATTAAATACTACATATGTACCAAGTGGAACAGTAAAGAATTTAATAGAAGCAAATAGATTAACTGAGCAAGATGAAGAAATTATTAGAAGTTATAATGATGATACAAATCCAAATAATGATGAAGTTTTACATATAAGAGAAGTAATAGAAAGTTTATTACCAGAAGAAGATGAAAGAAAGAGCAAAGTTACTGAAGGATTTAATCAAGAAAAAACAGCAATCCAAGCTACAAGAGAAGAATTACTTGGAGATATAGGATATTAATACAAAAAAATAGGAGGAACTAATGAAAAAAATAGCTTTCATAGGGTCATATGACAAAACTGATTTTTTACTATACATTGCTAAAATAGTTACAGTACTAGGAAAAAAAGTTCTAATAGTAGATGCAACAATAATGCAAAAAGCAAAATATATAGTACCAGTTATCCGTCCTACAACAACATATATAACAGAATTTGAAAATATAGATGTAGCAGTTGGTTTTTCAGATATGGATGAAATTAGAGGATATCTAGGATTAGCAAGTGAAAACGAATTTGAATACGATTATGCAATATTAGATATAGATACATATCAAGGGTATACAAACTTTAATGCAAAAGAAGCAATAAAAAAATATTTTGTAACATCGTTTGATGTTTATTCATTAAAAAGGGGAATAGAAGCGTTATCAGGATTAGAAGAAAAAATAGTACTAACTAAAGTTCTATTTTCAAAAGATATGTTACGAGAAGAAGATGAGTACTTAGAATTTTTAGCAATGGGATGTAAGATTGAATGGGAAAAAGAAAAAATATATCTTCCTTTTGAAAGAGGAGATCAAAGTGTTATTATACAAAATCAAAGAACATCAAAAATAAATTTCAGAAATCTAAGTTCACAATATAAAGATGGATTGATATTCTTAGCAGAAGGAATACTAGAATCAGATGGAATTGCTGGAGGAGAAATTAGAAAAACTGTTAGAAAAATAGAAAAAGGAGTCTAAAATATATGCCAATTGTAACTTTTTGGAGTAATACAAAAAAAGAAACTGCTCAAACTTTATCAATGATAGCAATAGCAAGCCATATAGCTGTTGAAAACAATAGCAAAATTTTAATTATTGATACGAACTTTAACGAGTCAACAATTAAAAATGCATATTGGCAAGAAACAAATAATAATACAAGAAAGATGATAAAAGAATTGAGTGGAGGAAAAATAGATATTGGGTCTGGAATAGAAGGATTAGCAAAAGTACTATCAAGTGGAAGAGCCGCTGGAAATGTAATTTCTGACTATTCGAAAGTTGTATTTAAAGGAAGGCTTGAAGTAATATTAAGCTTTATGAGTACAAATGAAATTGATCAAGGCAGAATAAAATCAGTATATAAAGAACTTATAAAACTTGCAAGTGGACAATACGACTATGTTTTTGTGGATGTACCCAAAGGACTAGATGATCCATTTGTAAATGAAATTTTAAATATGACTGATGTAGTAGTATATAACATGACTCAAAGATTAATAGATATAAATGATTATGCTAAATTGAAATCAGAAAATTCAATATTTAAAACAAACAAAGTAATGCCACTAATTGGAAAATACGATAAATATTCAAAATATACAAAGAAAAATATAGCAAGAAATATTGGAGAAAAATTTGAAATACCAGCAGTATCATATAATACATTATTTTTTGAAGCAGCAAATGAAGGTGGAATAGGAGATTATTTTTTGAAATTCAGAAAAAGCTTGATAAGTAGCACAGATAGAAATGCTTCATTTATTGATGAAGTAGAAAAGGCAGCAAATAGAGTAATAATGAAAACTCAAGAAGTACTTATGATGAGATAAAAGTTTAAAAACCAAAGGAAGGAGTTCTAGAAAGATGGTCAATGCAGTACTTATTGTAATGGTTGTTATAGCAGTAATAGGATACATAGGATACAAAATAAGAGAAAATCAAAAAGCAGAAACAGAAAATGTAGTAGAACAAGATGACCAAACATATACATTAGACAGAATGATAGTATTTATAAAAAGAAGACTTGATGAAATTACAAAAGTAAATCTTTATGATATAGGTCTATCAGAAGAAGAATTAAAAAGAAGAAAAAATAAAAAATATGAATTGAAAAAAGCCTTAAAAGGCTGTACATATGGTGATGTTAACGACAAAAAATATATAAAAGAACTAATATATGACCTTTTATCAAAAGAATATGGTGTAACAGAAACAAATATTTCTAGATCAATACCTTTCGATATACCATCATTATTAACTGGTCAAGATAAATTTGATATACTAATACATGAATACCAAAAAGAATTTGGGTATGAAGCATTAGGAGAGATTATAAAGAAATACAATTTGGATGAACTTAAATATGTTCAAGGTGAATCTAAACCATGTTATGTCATAACAGATGACGAAATTAGCCAAATATATGACCAAGAACAACCTAGATTATCTTTCCAAGATAAACTAGAAATAGTAGTTCAAAGAATTTACCAAAAATACAAAGGATATAGTAGTATAGATGAAGTAAGAGATATGAACATAGATGGTGTATCTGGTGGTGTATCTGGACTTCCAGAAAGTTTTTTAAGTCAAGTTGCACAAACAGATGCAGATTATTTAACACAAATTGTAGATGCCAAAGTACCACGTGCATGTGATAGTATTTGGATTATGTTCCATGGTAAATCTATAAGACTAGCATTCCTTTCATTTGGAACAGAAGCAGAATTAAAAAGAGTTTGTCAAAATATATATAAATATAATAACCCAGGTCAGTTATCTGATACAAATGGTTATAAAATCAATGAAATGAAAGATGGTTCTCGTGTCGTTGTTGTTAGACCAAGTATGTCTGAAACATGGGCATTCTTCGTAAGAAAATTCGATGTAAAAAGAGCTACACTAGAACAAATAGTAAAATTCAAAGGAAAAGAAGAAGCAATAGAATTACTAAAATTCCTTGTTAAAGGTGCAAGAATTATAGCTCTTACAGGAGAGCAAGGTTGCCGGAAAAACAACAATGCTTATGGCAATGATAGAAAATATATATGAAACAATGAACCTACGTATTACAGAAACTGCGTTTGAGTTGCATTTAAGAAAAATATATCCAACAAGAAATATCCTTTCAATGCGTGAAACTGAAACAGTTGCTGGTCAGGACTGTTTGGACGTTCAAAAGAAAACTGACGGTTCTGTTAATATCATTGGTGAGGTTGCAACTGACCCCGTAGCATCTTGGATGATTCAGTCAGCACAGGTTGCATCTAAATTTACATTATTTACTCACCACGCTAAAACATTTCCAAACTTAATACAAGCTCTAAGAAACTCAATGTTAAGAGCTGGTACATTCAGTGATGAAAAAGTTGCTGAAGAACAGGTTGTTCAAGTATTAAACTTTAACATCCACTTAGTAAAAGATTTTAGAGGTAGACGTTATATCGAAAGAATAACAGAATGTATACCAGTAGAAGAAAAGAATGAATATACATTTGACTATAAAAAAGAAAAAACATTAGAAGGAAAATTTGATAAATTTTTTGATAATGCAACTATGTTTTTTGCAAAAACAACAAACAGAGAATTATACCAATATAGAAATATACTAGAATTTTCAGATGATTCATATGTATTAGTAAATCCAATTTCAGAAAAAAACATAAGAGAAATGAGAGAGAATATGGATGATAATGACCAAATTGCATTTGACAAATTCATAGAAAGAAATTGGGGAATATCATCACAAAAAATAGAAACAACACAAACAGAAGAACAACCAAAACCAAGAAGAGGAAGAAAACCAGCAAACCCAGTAGCAGAGAGCTAATAAATGGAGAAAAATAGGAGGTATAACACTAAATGACACAAGATATGCTAGGTAAATTAATTACAGGCATGTTTATAGTATTTGGAATAATTATAGTTGCATTCCTGATTATTAATAAATTTACCAATAAGAAAAATACAAAATTTGTTGCATCATTAGTAGATGGTACAAAAACAAAATCTTTTTCTTCTGAAATAATATATCAAAAAATATATATTTACTTAGTTAAAATACCTTTTTTAAGAAGATACATACTAAAATTAAGAAGAAGACTTGAAATAATAAATCTAGAAGATGAATATTTAACTAGAAAACAAACTGCACAAATGATGACAAAAGCAATATTATTAGTTATACCACTAACTATTGCTATAATTATATTAGCAAAAAAAAATACAGTATTATTAGCTACATTATTATTATTTGAATTATTCTTTATAGAAACATTCCTAACTGGTTTAGTTGATAAAATTGATAATAAATTATTAAAAGAACAAATTGACATGTTTTCAGAAATGAGACATGCATATCATGAATTTAATTTAGTTGAAGAAGCTGTATATGAAGTTGCTCAAAATGATGAACTGGAAGTATCAAAGCAAGCACAAAAAATATATGAAATATTAATTTCAGATGATCCAGAATTAGAACTAGAAAAATATTATGATATAGCACCAAATAGTTTTCTAAAAGAATTTGCAGGAGTATCTTACTTAACAAAAGAATTTGGTGATAGACAAGATTCAGATGGAGCATCTTTATACTTAAAAAATTTAAATAATATTACACAAGAAATGCAAATTGAAATATTAAAAAGAGAAAAACTTGACTACGTATTCCAATCATTAGCAATGATTTCAGCATTACCAATATTATTTTTAGAGCCAATTAAAAACTGGGCTGTTGGACAATTCTCTTTCACAAAATCTTTCTATGATGGAAAAACAGGATTTATTATGCAAATAGCTTTAATAGTTTTAACTTTTATTTGCTATATATTAGTTAGAAAATTAAAAGATAATGGAAGTGTTGACACAGGAAGAAATATGCAAAATCCATGGGAACAAAAATTATATTCTAAAAAATATATTAAAAAATTTATAGATAAAATTATACCAAAGAAAAATACCAAAGAATACAGATTAAAAACTAAATTAATGAAAGAATCAGCAACAAAACTAAAAATTGAATGGCTATATATAGATAGATGTGCATATGCAATTGTAGGATTTGTAGTAGCAATGTTTGTATTCTGGCAGTTACACAATTTAACAATTTCATATATTTATGAAGAACCAAAGGCAGATTATGACTTATTAGGGTCAATGAATGAAAAAGAAGAAAAACAAGCAGCTGCTGAGTTAGTAATACATAATAAATATTTGGATAAATATAAAACAAATAAAGGAACGACACAAGATATGATATTAGCAGATATTCAAAAAGATGAATATTATGCATCAGCAACAGAGGAAGAATTAGCAGAAGCAGCAGAATGGATATATAAAGATTTAGTTACAATACAAAATGAATATATGAAAGCATTAGAAGTATTAATTTCATTTGGAATAGGTGCAATAGCATATTATGGACCAATATGGTTACTTATGTTCCAAAAGATAATGAGACAAATGGAAATGGAAAATGAAGTTATGCAGTTCCAAACAATTATATTAATGCTTATGAAAATAGAAAGAGTAAATGTTGAAATGATTCTAGAATGGCTAGAAAGATATTCAAATATATTCAAAGAACCTATTTCAAAATGTGTAAATAACTTTGAAAGTGGGCCATGGGAAGCATTAGAAGAACTAAAAAATGATATTGCATTTCCACAATTAATACGTATAGTAGAAAGTTTACAATCAGCTGTTGAGAAAATACCAATAAGACAAGCATTTGATGAATTAGATACAGAAAGAGCATATCATCAAGAAAAACGTAAAGAATCAAATGAAAGATTAATCTCAAGAAAATCAATGATAGGAAAAGTAGTTGGTTTTGCACCAATGGTTTGCCTATTTGTAGGATACTTAATTGCACCATTATGTGTAATTGGTATGTTAAGTATGACAGAAGCATTTGCAAGTATGTCTGCACAGATGTAAAGGAGAAGATATAATGGAAAACATATCTAGTGCATTACAAATGGCTGCTGGAATATTACTTGCACTACTATTAATAAGCTTATTTGTATATGTTTTTAATAGTATAAGTGGAGCAGAGAATACCAAAGCAGATATAGAAGCAGCAGCAGAAATAACTAAATTTAATAATAAATTTTTGGCATTTGATAAATCATCAATGTATGGAACTGATTTAATATCTATTTTAGGATTAGCAATTTCTAATAATCAAATATACAATCAAGTTGCAGAATATCATGCTGATGGAAGATATCGTGAAAACATTGAAGGAACAATAAATATAAAATTCAGGTTACTTGATGATGTAAATACAAAAACAACATATTATCAATTTGTTGAAAAATATGTAAATGGAGAATGGGAAGCAAAATGGGAGAAAGATACAAACTATTCACCAAATCCACAAACAACCAAAGTATTAAATAAAAATGTAGTATATACATTAGAAACTACAACTGGATACAATGAAATAGCCAAAATTGCAATTGAAGGTAATCAAAATGTTTCACAAAAGGTTAATGGAAGAAAGATGATAGAAAAAGATTCTTCTGGATTTGATGACTTAAAAAAAAGAATCTTTAAATGCACAAATGTTGAATATAATGGAGTAGGAAGAATATACTGCATGACATTTGAAGAAAAAAATGTAGATTAATATTATACTATATGAAAGGATAAAAAATGGAAAATGCATCAAAAGCATTATTAATGGGAGCTAGCATATTAATAGCAGTTTTAATATTAGGTATAGCAACAAGATTTTTTAGTTCAGCATTATCAGTAACAAAGCAATATGACCAAACAATGGAAGCTACCCAAGTATCAACATTTAATAGTAATTTTACTAAATTTGCAGGAGCTGTAGTAGATAATACAAATGCAGAATTACAACAATATGCAACAATATATGATGTAATTTCAACAGCAAATTTTGCGTATAATTATAATAGTCAAATGTCACTAACTCCAGAAAATACAGCTACTGATCCAACATTAGTAAGAGTAGACTTAACAACATCAAATGGAAGTCATATAATTGAAAATTTGCAAAATAAATCACATATTTTTAATAGATTAATACAAGAATGTCATTATATAAATATTACATATCCAAATGCAAAAAATATTGTCACATATAGAATAGAAATACTAAAAAATGATGCATCAGGAAAAATAACTCATGTATTATTCAAGCCAGTAGTAAGTTCAGTAGATACATATATTCATGAATAGAACAACAGCACACTTTTTTGTGTCAGATTGTTAAAATTAATATATATTATATTGAAAAATCTAAATTAATATAATATAATAAAGGAGTGACAATGAGGAAAATTCTATACTTGATATTAATTCCAGTAATAATTATTGTATCAATAGTATTTGCAAATTATGTAGAATATGCAAAAAATAAAAGTGAAATAATAAATTTAAACAAAGAATTTACTGCATATGAAAACAAAAATTTACAAATAAATACAGTAGTTACATTAATGAATAAAGCTATTCAAAAAAACAAAGAAAACAAAATACAACAAGCAGAAAGTAAAAAATTTGAAACAAATGATACAAATTCAATAAAATTATACCTAGAAATAAAATCAAGAAATAGCATAATTCCAATGGAAGAACTACTTTTAAATGATAAAATTGGAATTGAAAAAGTTGAATATGCTTTTAGTGATTTAATATTTGAAATATCAAACATAGAATATCATGAAAAAACAGGACAAGTTAAAAAGATAATATTTACAGCAAAAGAGGAAGAAATATAATAAAGTTTTAAAAATTTCCTTTGAAAAATAAGGAATTAAAATATAAATCAAAAGAAAAAATGAGGAGGAATAAAAAATGGAAAATGCTTCAAAAGCCTTGCTTATAGCAGGTGCAATATTAATTTGTATTTTGCTTATTGCCATAGGTATGTATATCTACCAATCAGCACAAAGTACAATAAACACAGCTGCTGCTCAAATGGGACAAAAAGATAAAGAAATGTATAATGCAACAATTCAAAGATACATTGGACAATCTAAAAAAGGTTCAGATGTAAAACAAATGGTTAACGAAGTTATTAGTAGTAATAACCAATATGTAAATGAAAGTGGAAAATTTATAAGCATACTTAATAATGGGGTTGCAGGATATACAGGTGCTGAGGCTAAACTTAATTCTTTATGTGCTGCTGCAAACGTATACCAAAATCCTGCATCAGAAAATAATCAAGCAAACATAGATGCAGCAACAAGAGAAATGAGAAAATTTGCACAAAAAGTAAGTGCTGGAAAAAACTATAATGTTCAAGATTTCCAAGAAGATGGAATTATATATGCAGTTATAGTAACACCATTAGATGGCACAGGTTCACCAAGTCCATCAGTACCAACTTCAGCACCAGTAACACCATAGTAGATAAAATATAAAACTTAGGAGAGATTAATAATATGGAAAATGCAGTTGATGCACTAAAAATGGCAGGAGCTGCTATGATATTCATACTTGCATTTACTATTGCACTTGTAATGTTTTCAAAAGCAAGAGAATCAACAGATGCAGTTTTAGATAATTTAAAGTTAAAAGATTTCTTTCCTAAAGTAGAAGCTTTAAGCACAAACACAACTAGAGAGGTAGGTATTGAAACAATAATACCTACCCTATATAGATATGCACAATCTGATGATAATATACGAGTTAGAATACTAGATACAACAGGAACAGAACTGCAAGTATTTGACCAAGAAATTGAAAGTATAGTAAGATTAGGAAGTCCATCAGATGAATATGAACAATATATTGCAGACCAATATAATAATCCAACTAAATCTGCATATATGTTTCAAGCACCATGGCAAGGACAAGTTTCACAATATAGGCTAGAAAGAATAAATGCATATGTAAATGGAACACAAGCAAAACATATGCCAAATGTAGATTACAGTAGTACAAGTCTTACTTTATCAGCAAGAAATAATAACTTAATGAGATATAAAGACAGAATATTTGAAGAATCATATTTAGAATACAGAACTAGTGGAAAAGTATATACAGATGAACTAGGTGAAGAAATAGTAACTATTCCAGCCAGTACAAAAATAATAATAACATATAAATTAAAATAAAAATAGGGAGGAAATGATATGAATGATACATTAGTAACAATTATAGCAATATTTATAGCAGCTATATTAATGTTCGTTTTCCCACTAATGACAATTGCCGATAGAAATGATGATGTTGCGGCCCAAGCAGTTCAACAAAAAACAGTTGAATTTGTTGATAAAACAAGAAATGTAGGAGCAATAACACAGGCAGATTTAACAGAATACAAAGAAAAAATAGGTTCTTTAGGACATACATTTAATACAAGTATGGAAGTAAAGAAAATAGACGATAACGTTGGAAAAAAGACTACATGGACAACTAGCACAGTAGTCGGAGAAAATGTATATTATTCTGTATATACAGATACAATAGAACAACAAGTATACAGTAGCAGTGGAAAATATCCGCTAAAAGAGGGGGATATAGTTTCTGTAACATCAGTAAACACAGATACTACAATAGCACAATCATTAAGAAATGTATTTTATGCAATAGCTGGAAAAGGTACATACCAAATATCTGGTTCACATTCAGGAGTTGTTCAAAATAATGGTTCTAACTAACATATAGAAAGGCAGATTTATGAAATATCAAAATTTTGCAATAATATTTGTTATAATCTTGTTACCAATATCAATGGTATTATCATACTACATTCAAACACAATCAGATACACTTACATTACAAACAAATTATCAAACAAAATTAAATGACTCTACATATGATGCAATTGCAGCATACCAAATGAATTCATTAAATACGCAAAGAATCAGTGGAGAGTCAGTAAAAAGTTATGTATTAGCTTCGGTTAATACTTTTTTTACAACTTTAGCAACCAATATGGGAATGTCAAGTGCATCAAAACAAAATCTATTACCATATGTACCTGCGATTCTTTTTACTACATATGATGGTTATTATATTTATAGCCCACTTAAAATAGCAAAAGTAGTAGAAGATCCAAAAACAGGAATTGGTTTAACAACAAAAGAAGGAAATATAATATATTATAGAAAAGGAATTAACCAAGTAGCAGAAACTGAAATTACTGATATGGTTAATAATCAACCTAAAAATAATGATGGTAGGTTAGCGACTACTGGAAAATTTACAATAAATCCAGATGATGCAAGGCTAGAATATAATTATATGTTAAAGCCATTCATATATTATAGTTCAGAGTATAGAAGTAGTGATAATGGAAATACTTATGACTTTGTTGCAAGTTATACATTAGATAATTATTTAACATTATATGGTTCAAGAGATTATACTAAATCAGGTTATAACACAGATAATGGCATAGATGGAATAACAAAAGATTTTTCAAAATCGGGATATTTGATAAATCCAGCTTATATAAATTTAAGTGGAAATTTATTACTAAAAGAAGTAACTAGGAATAATGCTGGAATAAGTAACTCAGAACCAAGTGTTGATGGAAATAATACATATGATGCAGTAATAGATGCAAATAGTACACCATCAGCAATAACACATAACCATGTAAGATACAGAAAAATAAGCATTAATGATGCATATGATTATATAAATTATTACTATTATGGATTGACTAATTATAATAGTAATAATTATGGAACAAACTATAATGGAAATATATATTTTCCAAGTAGAGTAACTGTAAATACACAAACTAATCCTATAAGATACCAAACTGGTGATGAAATAATTAAATCAACATTAGACATAGAAGAAATGTGTCAAAATGGCAGAGCAAATGACGTAAATAATTACTTAATCATGCGGTGGAGATTTTAATGGTATAACTGTAAGATATAGAGGTGTTGAAATAACAGATAGAGATGCAAAAGAATATTACATAAAATCATATTTTTTCTCTACATGGGTACAAAGAAATTTAGAAAATGTTACAATAAATAGTATAAAACAGAAAATAGATACAAATAGCTTCGAATATGAAGATTTTACAGGTGATACACGTAAGATGTTTGAAATAACAACTGAAAATGACCCAGAACAAACAGATTCGCTATTTGGAATTCACAAAAGAGCAGTTATTAAAAATTCAATACAACATAACTTAAATACAGCAATTAGTACATATGATGCAACATATTTTGGAAATGCAAACGGTATGGAATTTAAATTACCAATACTTTCAAATGATGATTGGGAAAGCATATTAAATAATATATCAATGACATCATTTTTCCAAGGAGTACCATGTGGAATAACAACATTTAACAATTATGCAGTTGTAAAAAGTAATAATAATAACACATCAGTAAGCTTAGAAAACTTATATTTTACAGGTAAAATAGGAACAGATGCACAAAGCAGTGATTATTATCATAAATATGATTGCCCTAAATTAAATCCTAATATTACAGGAGAATATGAAGCTGATTTAAGTGCTGAATTTAAATATGATGCTAAAAGAATTAACATAAAAGTAGAAAGTCCAACAAATAATGATAAAGTTATATGTTTTTATGATGATTCAACTAATACATATTATGATATAAATCAAGCAAAACTTAATAGTGAGCGGAATATTATCAATAGGAAATAAGATAACAAATATTACATCATATACAGGTAATAAATATGAGAAAGTTGATGGAATGTGGAGAAAAGCATATGGAACTATAACAGCAGACTTAACTAGTCTGCCAAATGGTTCAGAAGTACAATATCTATATGACCACCAAAATTTAGGATGTTATGAATGTATTATATCTGGATTATATCAACCAGTAGTAAAATATTATAATGGTGAATTGAGAAAGCTATTCAAAACTAATAATGATGAAATGTTAATATTTTTAGGTGATAAATATGTGTATTTAGATGGTGTAAAATATGATGGAACACCACTAGGAAACTTTCTAATAACTGATGAAGATTTTGCAAGACGTAAAAAATCAATATATACAGCAATTGCTAAATATAGAAAATCTTTATACAAGGCAAATGACTATGTAAATAGATAAAAATTGAATATAAAAATTACAATAGGAAACAATTATAAAAGAGGTAAATCATGAAAAAAAGATTCTTTTTTATAATTGTTTTTTTAATTCTTATATTAATGTATGTAACGAATATAAGTCAGATACCAGATAGAATAGTATTATTAGAAGGAGAAGAAGTAAATATAAAAACACTATTTGGAATTGAACTGAAATCAAACCCAAAAGACATAATAGAAACATGGCAACAAGGAAATATAGAAAATCAAAAATTTCAAGTAAGTTTATTAGGAAACTTAAATGTAAAAGAGATTTCAGTAACTACATTACCAGCAGTAAAAGTAGTACCATTAGGAAAACTCATACGGACTAAAATTATATACAAATGGTGTATTAGTGATAGGAATGGCAGAGATAACAAATATAAACAATGAAATAGAGAAACCATATGAAAATATAAATATACAAGAAGGAGATACAATACTAGAAATAAATAATCAAGAAATAGATTGTATAAAGACACTTCAAAAAGTAGTTAATAATTCAAGTCGGAAATAATATTGAAATGAAATATGCACATAATCGGAGAGATTTTAACATCAAATATAAAGCCTACTAAAGTTGGAAAAGATGAATATAGAATTGGTTTATGGGTACGAGATAGTGCAAGTGGAGTAGGAACAATATCTTTTTATGAGCCAAATAGTAAAAAATTTGCAGCATTAGGTCATGGAATATCAGATAGTGATACAGGACAATTACTGAATATAGAAAGTGGAGAGATAATAACTTCAAAATTAGTTAATATAACTAAAGGAAGAAAAGGAAGCCCAGGAGAAATAAAAGGAAGTATATCAAGTGGAACAGAAATAGGTGAAGTAAAGCAGAATACAAATTTTGGAATATTTGGAGATTTAGAAAATGAGACACTAATGTCATTAACTAAAGAAGAGTATCGAGATGGACTTGAAATAGCTACAAGAGATGAAATACAACTAGGTGAAGCTAGAGTTTTATGTTCAATAGAAAATGATAATGTGGAAGAATATAAGATACAAATAACTCAAATAGATAAAGAAAATAATACAAATAATAAAAGTATGAAGGTGGAAGTAATAGATGAAAAGTTAATAGAAAAAACAGGTGGGATAATTTGTGGTATGAGTGGTTCACCTATAATACAGAATAATAAGGTAATAGGTGTTTTAACTAATGTATTAGTATCAGAACCAAAAGTGGGATATGCAGTATTTAGCGATATAATGATAAAAGAGATGATGAGATAAGAAAGATTAAAATATAATAAAAACTAAAAAGACCTCTCTCAAAATATTTTTATACATTTCGATAGGTCTTGGGGGACCGTTCAAAAGTTCTCAAAAGTTTGTAAAAACTTTTGTAAGAACTTTTAGAATGGGGAGGCAAGAAATGTATAAAAATATTTTAGAGAGGTCTAATTTAATATTATAGAAAAGCTTTTTGAATTTCCTATAATATAAAGCCTTTGCAACGATTAATAATATAGAATAACATAATGTACACAAATTTATTTCATAAATTTGGCACAGGAACAAATTAACGGAAAGCCAAAGAGAAAAGTAAAAATTATGCTAATTTAATGGCTTTCCGATTTGTTCTAAAATTATAATTTTTCTTATATTAAGGTTTTATAATCATAGGACCAATTTGAGTAACAGTACCAGCACCCAAAGTTAAAACCAAATCATTTGATTTAGCATTAGATTTAATATAAGAAACAATTTCATCAAAATCCTTTATATAGAGAGCATCTTTTCCAAAATCCTGTATACGTTTTACTAAATCAAGAGAAGAAATATTATAAGTATTTTGTTCACGAGCAGCATAAATATCAGTAACAATTACATTATCAAAGCTAAGCAAAGATTTAGCAAAATCATCTAATAAATTTTTAGTTCTGCTATAAGTATGAGGTTGAAAAATAACCCAAGACTTATTAAAATCTTTATCATTTATAGCTTTTGCAGTAGCAGATATCTCAGTTGGATGATGACCATAATCATCATAAACAGAAACGCCATGATAAGAACCAACATATTCTAAACGGCGAGCAGCACCAGTAAACTTCAAAAGAGCAGAATAAATAATATTTTTATTTATACAATAATAAGAACAAAGAGCAATACAAGCAAGAGCATTAGAAACATTATGCACACCAGCAACAGATAATCTAACATGCATATAAAACTTACCATTACAAAAAACATCAAATTCAGAAAAACCTAAAGCATTATGCCTAATATTTTTAGCGACATAATTTGCATTTTTATTTTTTATACCATATGTAATAAATTTACCACGTACGCTATCTACAAGACCTAGACAAGCTTCGTCATCTGCATTTGCAATAAGAACACCATCTTCTGGAACAAGCTTAGCATATTTATAAAAAGCATTTTTAATATTGTCAAAAGTTTTAAAATAATCTAAATGATCATTATCAATATTTAAAATAACTTCTGCTTTTGGAGAAAAACGTAAAAAGTTTTCCATATACTCACAAGCCTCAAGAATAAAATAATCACTATTACCAACAGTATAATTTCCATTTATTTGTTTTAGTACAGCACCAACTTGAATTGTAGGGTCAAGCTGAGCTTCTAAAAAGCATAAAGATATCATAGAAGTAGTAGTTGTTTTCCCATGAGTACCAGAAACACAAATACTTTCACGATAACGTCTAGTTAAATAACCAACAAATTCACCTCTGGTAACTAAAGGAATATTAAATTGCTTAGCAAGAACCATCTCAGGATCAGTATCTTTAATAGCAGCAGAATAAATAACCAAATCAGCATTTCTAGAATTAGTTAAATCATGCCCAATAGTAACTTTTATACCAGATTGAACTAATTTATTTGTAAATTCACTTTGAGTAGAATCGGAACCAGTAACAGTATATCCCCAAGAATATAAGGTCTCAGCGATAGCACTCATACTAACACCACCAATTCCAATCAAATGAATATGTTTATAATTTTCCAAATTACTAATTTTTACTTTCATTTTTACACTTCCTTAAAGTAGAAATAAATAACAAGTCACAAAGTCTATAAGTATTAAAATTATATACTTTTTTATAGAAAAATTCAAGGCTACAATCAACGATTTATACATAATATGATTAATTTTAAAAAAAAGTTCAAAAATTATGTAAAAATAAGAAGGAAAAAAAAAGTTTTTGGCGAATATAATAATTGTACATATATATTAATTTATATGTATAATTTTAAAAACATTGGAAGGCGGTGCACAAATGCAAATAACAGATGTACGTTTAAGAAAAGTAAATTCAGAAAACAGAATGAAAGCTGTTGCTTCTGTAACATTCGATAATGAATTCGCAGTTCACGATATTAAAGTTATCGAATCACAAAATGGATTATTCATAGCTATGCCTAGCAGAAAAATCCCAAATAGTGGAGAGTTCAAAGATATAGCTCATCCAATCAATGCTGAAACTAGAGAAAAAATTCAAAAAGCTATTTTAGAAGCTTATGAAGCTCCAGAAACAGAATCAGTAGAAGAATAATAAATGTAAGGATACATATTATATGTATCCTTTTATTTATAATAAACAAGAAGTCCTCATATTGGATTTTAATCCTTGCGGGACTTCTTGTTTATTGCAATTGCATTATTACATAACTTTAGAGAAACCTAGTATAGCATCTCCAAAGCCACAGTTAATAGCATTATGGCCTTGTCCTTTTGGACAAATAACAGAATCACCAACATGATAGATTTTACCGTTAATCTCAACAGTTCCCTTAAGAACGGTATAAGTTTCGGAATCTACATCATGATAGTGAAAGCCAATAGAAGCCCCTTCTTCAATGACAATTTTGCCAGATTCGGATTCCCAAGGGGCAGAAGGTGTCACATCTTTATAAATATAACACCGACCATTGCCTCCTTTTAGACAATCCTCAATATGCAATTTAACTAACTTTTGTTCTAGCTGTTGTTCTAGTATTTCTCTGCTAATTTTTGACATAAAGACCCCTCCTTATAATGCTATTATTAGAAACATTGTATTTATTAATACATAACATACATTTTACCATATCTAAAGAAAAAAATCAAACTTTAAAACCATTGTAATTATGGGATTTACAAATATTATTAATAAATTTTATAAAAAAATAGAAAAAAGTATTGACAATATTAAATGTATAGTTGTATAATATCAATTGTCAGTAGAACAAATGCAGGTGTGGCGGAACTGGCAGACGCACAGGACTTAAAATCCTGCGGGACCTAAATCCCGTATCGGTTCGACTCCGATCACCTGCACCAAAACCATTGAAATTTAACCAATTTCAGTGGTTTTTATTTTTATTCAAAAATATTTGTAAGTATTGATATTACTGCATTTTATCATTTTTCATTATTCAACCTATTTTCAAAATTATTTAAAATTATTCGTCAATTTTTCATTTCTGCACACAATATGCACACAGCATTTGCACACAAAATAATCTTTGAAACCATATTGGTATATACTGTTTCAAGTTTTGGTCAAAAAATTTCGTGCACACATAATTGCACACAAAAAATAAGACTGTAAAAACAGCCTTAATTCAAGTAATTTATATAATTATCTTTCTTCTTCAAAATCATTTAATATTTGTTTTGTTAATTCTTCAACTTCTTCGTTAATTATATATATCCAGTTGTCAGAGTATTCCGATAATAAATTTTGTTGTTCTGGTGTTAGTTGGTCTTTTAAATCATTAAACATTTTATGTTCTTCTTTAAATAACTTATCTAGTTCAGTATTATCTCTTTGTAAATACTCTACAATATCGTCAACTCTATATATGTAATATCTTTTCTTAAAATCAGTATATGTTTCCAATGTTTCTTCTTTTGTTTCAAGTTTTTGTTTTATTTCATTTGAACTCATTTTTTACCACCTTTTAATTATTTATTTTTGCTAAAATCTTGTATAAATGAATTTACAAGTCGTTTTAGTCTATCTTTTGAAAAATCAAATAACAAACTAACATACTCGAAAGTTTTATCAATATAATCTCTTAATGTTAAAACTTCTTTTTTCAATTCTTTGTTTTCTTGCTTTAAAGTGTAATTTTCTTCTTGTACTTGTTCAGTTTTATACATTGTTTCTTCAACAATATTCTTAATTCTAGTGTATCTTTTGGCAAGAGTATTAAACTTGTTTATTACTCGTTTATAATCATTTCTCATAACTTCAATATTATCGGTTATTTTCTCTTGTTCTAAACAATTTGTATCTTTAAACATTTCTTGTACTTCAAAATTCGTAATCTTTTTTAGTTTTTCTATTGGTATATGCTCATTATCTTTTGTGTTTCCTCGCTCTAAATCGAAACCTTTGTCAGTTATATATTTATAAAATCTATCTTGCAAAATTCTATAACTTTCTTTGCCTTTCCAAAACTCACTACAAGCTATTTTGTTTATTTCTTTACCTTTTTTATTCGTTGTATGAACTACTGGTATATATACAATATGTAAATGCGGAGTAGTTTCATCATTATGAACTTTTGCAGACACTATAAATTCTTCGCCTAGAACTGACTTTGTGTTGAATATTTTTCCATATAATAGTATATAAATTTAATTTATATAAGGGGGTACTCATTATGGCAGAATTTGATAGTAAAGATTTTGGAGAAAGACTAAAAAATTATAGAATACAAAAAGGTTTAAGCCAAGAAAATATGGCGATACTTCTTAATAAAAACAGAAGCACTATTGCAAGATACTAAGCAGGAGAAATTTTGCCTGATGTTAGAGATATTAGTAAAATTTGTGAAGAATTAGGAATATATGAGGCTGACCTATATGGAAATGATACTAATAGAACAAGTCAGAATAATAAATCTAAAAACCCTTTTTTAACTGATAAATTATATGTTTATTTTAATGCTTATAATTTTAGAACAAAACAGTTTGCACCTGATAAATATATATTACAATTAGAACAAAAACAAAATATTTGCAAAACAAAATTTGTAGATTATCACGATAAAAGAATATACTCAGAGGGCTACTTAATATGCAATGACGAAATTGTATTTGCTGTAATGGAGAATTACAAACCTACAAGTGCTCGTGTTGATGTTGCTGTACTCGAAATAAATATTTGCAATGGTACAGACGGCTTAATGCTTGGTGGTTACTTTGGAACAAATGCAAAATGTGAGCCTAGTTTAAGTAAGTGTTATTTTTCAAAGAAAAATTTGTTTAATAGGAGGATTTATTATGCACGATTTTTTAGGATTAGGAATTGGATTAGGAAGATTTATTATAATCTTAATATTTGGTTATTTTACAGTTAAATGGGCTGTTAAAAACGGAGTAAAACAAGCATACAGGGATATTACAGGAAAAGAAACATCAGATGATATAGAAGAAAATAAAATTATAAATGAATTTATGAAAAATGATGAAAAGAAGAAAAGCAAAAAATAAACGACAAATTACAAGTTATCGAGCAATTTATATTTATGAAATCTTTTAAAATTGTATGAAAAATATAATATGTGTGCTATAATATATTATATATAATTTGAAAGGAAATAAAATTATGTCAGTAGAAAAACAAGAATTACTAAAATCAATAGAAACTTTACCAGAAGAACTTATACTTCAAGCTCTTGATTATATAGAATATTTAAAATTTAATTCTGTTATAAATAATGCACCACAAGATTTAATCATAAAAGATAAAGAAGATTTAAAAAAGAAATTAGAAGAAGGCTTAAAAGATATTGAAAATGGCAATGTTTGTTCTCTTGATGAAGCTTTTTTAGAAATAGAAAAATCTTTATAATATAGGAGCTTTATTATGTTAGAAAAATATAAAATAGAATTATCTATAAAGGCAAAAAATGATTTGAAAAGTATTACTCTTTATATAAAGGATAAATTACAAGAGCCTAACATAGCTAAAAATTATGCAAGACAGATAAAAGAAGAAATAAAAACATTAGAATATAACCCACAAAAATTTTCTGTTATAGATATGGAATTTAAAAATGCTCCTATTATCAGAAAGTTAATTATAAAAAATCATATTGCTTTTTATATAATAAATGAAAAAGAGAAAATTGTAAGTATAGACAGAATTTTGTATGGTGCTTCTAATTGGAAAGACAAAATTTAAAGTCAATTTATTTTTTAACAATATATAACATTATTTATTATTAAGTTTTTTGCTCGTAATCTGCTCGGATAAAATATAAAAAATGCTTACAAATAGCATGTTACAGATGTTTGAACTTGCACATCTGCACCAAAAAACGATGAATTTTAACCTGAAGCAACCCCACTTTAGTGGACATTAATTAAAAAACAGTATATGGGACTACT
>CANCZH010000027.1 GCA_947382445.1 uncultured Clostridium sp.
AATTTAATTTTTGAAAGTGCGAAAGGAAACTTTTAAACATTTCTTAAAAAAATTGACTGAGGGTGCATGGTAACGTACATGGAGAGGCTCAGGCAATTTTTTTTAGAAATGATAAAAGTTGGATTGTGGCCCTTGAAAAAAATAAATTTTTTAATCTAACTTTTTATAAATTAGAAAAATAATATGTCAAACATTTTTATTAACACATTTTTAGTAAATATTTTAATCTCATATTGATTTTGATTGAATTTTTATATAAAATATTTTTGTAAATACTTAAAGGAGTGAAAAATGAAAGTTATAAGTGAACGTGGTTTAGCAACTTTATATGTTATTATAATTGTCTTTTTTGTTATGATTATAATGCTTGGAAGACTTATTTTAGCACAAAATAAATTAACAACACAAAATAACTTACTTGAAAATGCAAAAATAGAAAATGTTGTTGAAAAAGAAAATGAAGAAGAAAAAGAGAAAATAAAATCAGAAGAAAATAATTATAAAGTAATAAAAAACAATATACCAATATATAATGGCGAAGTTTTTACATACTTTTCTGACCATATAGATGACGAAGAAGAACCTAAATATTATATTTATCAAGAAGATGCTATGTATATAGGAGGGAAAGAAAAAAATTATATTTTAATGTCAGATATTATTGTAGATAAAAATGAAAATGAATTATTATATTGGAACAAATTAATTAAAAGATTAGATTTTAATAATCATAGAATATTTACTAAGGATGAACAAGTTATAACTGAAATATAAACATTTTAGTTTGAAATTATAGTTTAAGGATGTGAAAAAATAATGCCAGAGCCAATTGAAATAACAAATATGAAAAAAAATGCTGATAATAGAGAATATGTTCTAAAAACTGTAAATGAAAATGGAAAACTTCTAGAATTTGCAGCAGAAGAATTTCATAATGATAGGGAAATTGTTTTTTGTGCAGTCAAGAATAACCCAGAAGCTTTAGAATTTGCTAGCTTAAATTTAAAAAAAGATAGAGAAATTGTATATGAATCTGTTAGTAAATTAGGTTGGACATATTGTTATGCTGATGAATCATTAAAAGATGATAAAGAATTATTAATTTCTGGTCTAGAAAAAAGCGGTCAAATTTTATATTTTGCTTCAAAAAAAATGAGAGATGATAAAGATGTAATTTTGAAAGCTATTGAAGATAAGCCAATAATTGTTAAATATGCTAGTAAAAGGATGAGAAATGACTTAGATATTGGAATAGCTGTTATGAACAAAAACAAAAAATGTTTCAAATTTTTAGAGCCAGAGTTACAAAAAAATGAAAAAATACAAGAAATAAAAAATGCTGAATAATAAAAGCCCTGTTTTAAGTGTGATGCTTGAAACAGGGCTTTTTAGAAAGTAAAAGATTAAACTTTTGCAGGATTCATATCATATATAATTTCAAAATCTACGAAATCGTCTAATTTATTTTCATTTAAACAAAGTAGATAATTATCTAATTGCTTTTTGGTTTTACATGCTGCAATTATTGCTGGATTCAAGTTTTGTTTAAAAGTTAAAGATAAAGATTTACGAAGTGCTTGAATAGAGGGTAAAGCCTCTCTATCACGATATAATGCATATGTTTCTCTAAATCTAGCAAGAGATGGATTATTCATGAAATAATTAATTGGCAAAATAAATTCTTTTTCAATAACATTTTTATAAGAATAGTACTGTGTAGGATATTGAGTCATATAGGCTTTTAATTCTGTTCTTTTATATGGTAGATAAACTTTATTTTCTTTTTCAGAAATTATTAATGTATTATTTTCATTTGTATTTATAAGGTTAGAATATACTGAATCTATTGAATCTACTATATTATTTGGTGAAATTAAATTAATGATTTCATCTAAAGAATCTCCGAGTTCCATATCAAAAGTTGTAAGTAATAATTTTGTTGAATGATATGATGTAAATTTATTTATTTCAATATTACTTTTTATAAGATTAGGTTGGAATTCATCTAACAATTCAATGTATTTTGTTAGTCCAGAACTAATATTATTAACTAGATTAGACACATTTTCATCTTCTAATGAAAGAACAAGAGATACTAATTTTGTACTTAAACTAGATAATGTGTTTTTTAAAATTTTTAAACTTTCAGAATTTTTTTCTAATAATGAACAAATATTTTTTACTTCTAAAAAGTATTCTTTATTTGTTGTAGAGAAATTTTTAGCAGAAAGTGTTGTTAAAAATAAAGAATATTTTTTTTCTTTTTTTTGATTTTTTTCAATTAAAATGTCGATTTTTGATAATTCTTGATTCAAGTTTTTTAGAAAATTTAAATTTTGTTCTGAAAAAAACTTTTCTAAATCTTTTGTGTTTTCGAAATTCATTTGTTTCTCCTATTTTATCTTTTGATTTTGAATATATTATAACACAAATTTTTTTTAGGAAAATAGAAGAGTGAAAATGTAATATAAATGTAATCAAAAAGTAATGCTAAAAATATTTAAAAAATATATATGTTTGTGTTATACTATGGGTAACAAATTGAGCAAGAAATATTTTAGGAGGATTGCGATGAAAAATAGTAGTAAAATAATAGGTGTAGCACTAATTGTAGTATTATTAGCGTTAGCAGTAGGATATGCTTCTTTTAGTGGAGTATTAAAAGTATCAGGAACAGCTGATGCATCTGGAAAATTCGAAGTAGTATTTACTAATGGAGTTGTTTCAACATCTAACCATGGTACTGCAACTGTAAATCAAGCAGATAATACAAAAATGACAGCAAATATTAAACTTGGATATCCAGGTGATGGATGTTTTGTAACAGCAACTGTTGCAAATAATGGAACTGTTCCAGCAGAATTAGTAGGATTCAATGTATATAATAAAGGAACTGCAACAACTTTTTCAAATAATGATATAGAAGTTTTGATTCCTGATATGAATACAATAGGAAATAAAGTTTTACAACCAGGAGAATCTACTACAATTACTTTTACTGTAAAATGGAAACAAAATTCAACAGCTACAACAGCTTCAGCAGAATTTGATATTGAGTTAAATTATGAACAAGCTACTGTAAGCTTTAATTCTTAATTTTAAAACAACAAAAGATTAAATGAAATGAGAAAAATATGTTACAAAAATCAAGAAAAATTACTGTCTTGATGCTTGCAATATTGGTGATATATTCCATTGTAGCGAATTACAGTTTAGTTAATTCTAGAAGTACTCTATATTACTATGCTGTTAATCCGCTATTTTGGATTATTTTTATAATTGCTTCAAATTTGTTATTATCCAAAACAAATGAAAGTAGTCGAATAAAAAAGGATGTTTTAAGTTATACAATAATAGCGAGTTTGATTTATATTGGAACCTATATAGTTTCACAGGCTTTTATTGATGTTGGAAAAAATCCATATTCAACTTCTATTATAGGAATATTAACAAATATTTATATTTATATATGGCCAATAATTGCTAAAGAGTATACAAGATTTAAGTTAATAAATAATGTATATGAAAAAGAAAAAAGATATATGTCAATTATTGTTGTAATTGTATATATTTTTGTAGATATAGGTTCAATCGAAATAACAAGTGCATATTCTCTAGTTAAAATAGTATTTTCAAATATAATACCTATTATTGCTAGTAACTGTTTATGCACATATATTGCTTTTAATAAGATGTATAAACCAGCTATAATTTATAAATCTATAACATTAGGATATTGGTTAGCTTCACCAATATTGCCAAAAGTTCCATGGATTATTAATTCTGTTGTTGATACAATTGTTCCATCAATTTTATTAATATATATTGTTTATGCAAAAAATAAAAAAGATGTTAATAAAAGTAGAGAACAAAAAGAGAGTTTTAATCCTAAAAAGATGTTACCAGTTATTATTGCTGTTATTTTAGCATTATGGTTTACATCAGGAGTTTTTCCTATTAAACCTGTGGCAATAGCAACAGGAAGTATGGAAAAAACTTTAATGGTTGGTGATGTTGTTATATTAAAAAAATGTATAGCAAATTCTATAAATGTTGGTGATATTGTTCAATATCAAAAAGGTAGTGTAACAATTATACATAGGGTTATTTCAAAATATTATGAAAAAGGTCAAGTATTTTTTATAACTAAGGGAGATAATAATAAAAGTCCAGATAAGGAACCTGTGAGTGGAAACCAAATTCTAGGAAAAGAAATTTTTGCAATAAGATATTTAGGATTGCCAGCTGTCTTAATAAATAAGATAAATACTATGCCAAGAACAGATTTATCTGGAATTGAGACAGGTATGTAAACGAAAGAGGAGAAATAGATGAGAATAAGAAAAACTGTTAGAAGCACATATATTTTAATATTAGTAATAATTATTGTAGTTTCCTTATTTACTTTATATAATTCATTTAATGCTGAGAATGACAAATTTGTGAAAACTAATATATATGAATATAATAATAAATTTTCATATACTTATAATGTTAATGTTTTAGAAAATAATTATATTACAAATGATGATTTAGTTGGTGCTAATGCATATATTACAGATTTAATAGATACAGTACCAATAAATATGATATATACATATGATGCAAGCCAATCTTCAGATATTTTATATTCATATCAGATTGTTGGAAATCTAGAAGTAAATTATTCTAAAGATGGCGAGGAACAAAAAATATGGAAGAAAACAGATATTTTAGTTCCTATGAAAGAAGCAAATGTTTCAGATAATAAGCTTGAAATTAATGAGAATATAGATTTGAATTTAAAAGAGAAAATTCAAACAGTGAAGAATTTTACACAAGAATTAAGTATGCAAATTGATGCTAAATATACAGTATTATTAGAAGTTTCTACAATAACAAATATTCTAGGTCAACAAGTTGTAAATGTATATTCACCAGATGTTGTATTTGAAATAGGTTCTAAAACAACTTCTGTTAAAACAAATGTTGAAGATACTGCTAAGCCACAAGTTGTATCAAAAATGGTTAATCAATCAGAAGAAAAAGTTCCAGCTAAAACTGGAGTTATTACAGGAATAATAGTTATTTCAGTAATATTATTAATTCTAATATTAACTAAAACTAAAAATAATAATATAGTTAGAAATGAATACAAAATAGAACTAAATAGAATCTTAAAAGGTTGTGAAGAAAAAATAGTTGAAGTTAAAGAAAAAATAGATATTGATGGACAGAATTTAGTTAATGTAAAAGAATTTGAGGAAATAATTAAAGTTTCAGAAGAGTTATTTAAACCTATATTATATTGGAATAATGAAAAAGAAGAAGAAAGTTGGTTTTGTGTTGTAGGTAATAATATTGCTTATAGATATATATTAAAAAGATAGTTGGAGTATATATGAAGAAATATAAGTTAAGGAAAAAGTCATATGTAAACGCAATTGTAATATTAGCTTTTTTAGTAATAGCAACTAGTGCAGTTAATATTGGATATTCACTTTGGAGTTCGAAATTAAACATTTCTGGAAAAGTTACATTAGATTTGGAAGTACCAGATTTAGATGTTTCAATATTACAAAAAGAAAATGGAAAATATACTGATATAGAACGGATTAGGTGAGTTTGATAATAGCAGAGATGAATATTCTAAAAATTCATTGATAACAGTGTTAAAAATTGCTGAAAAGAATATAAAAGAAAGTATTAAACTTACATTTTCTATGAAGAATATATCTCAAAATGGTAATTTATATACTGATGGAAATATTAAATTGGTTGAATCTTCGAATTATGAAGATGCTATTTCTAATGTTTCTACTAATCTTTCAAAAGCTACTATTGAGTCAGGTGGAGTAGATACTTTTACTTTTTCAGCAGACATAGATAGAACATTATTGCAAAGTGGTTCATATTATAAATATGAGATAATTTATAATGACAATGGAATTAAAAAGCACTTTTATTACACAATAAATATTTTACCAAATGAATAATTTTATGATGAAGAATTATATGAAAAAATATAATTCTTTTTTTATTACAATTGTGTAAAATCTATTGACAATTGAATAAACATTCAACTATAATGTGATTAACAATAGTTGAGTGCTTATTCAACTAATTATGCAAGAACAAAGGAGGAATATGATATTGGAAGAATTAGAGTGTGATGTTTTACACGAGGATGTTATAAAAAATGTGCAAAAGCAAATGCTTGATGAAGATATATTATTTGATGTTTCTGACTTTTTTAAAATTTTAGGAGATAGTACACGAGCTAAAATGATGTGGGCTTTAGATAAAAGCGATATGTGTGTATGTGATTTAGCAAGCTTACTTGGAATGACAAAATCAGCTATTTCACATCAATTAAAAACTTTAAGAGATGCAAAGCTAGTAAAATTCAAGAAAGAAGGAAAAATGGTTATTTATTCTTTAGCAGATGAACATGTAAAGGATATATTTGAAAAGGCACTAGAACATGTGCTGGAAAAGGAGGAAAAATAATGAAAAGAACATATGTGATTAATGGAATAGATTGTGCTAATTGTGCAATGAAATTAGAAGATAAGATAAATAAAATAAAGGGTGTAAGTGAAGCTACAATTAATTTTATGATGGCTAAATTGATTATAGAAACAGAAAGTTCATCAGAAGATTTTGAAGAAATAATGCAAAAAGTAAGAGAAATTGTTAAGAAAATGGAGCCAGATGCAGTTATTGAAGAATAGGAGTATTTTATGAAAAAAAGTTTTATAGTTAGAATTGTTATAACTTTAATTTGTGCAATTTCGGCTTTTATAATTACTAAATTAAATATAAAGAATGTAGAAATTATTTCTATGATAGCATATATATTTGCATATTTAATTATAGGATTTGATGTTTTAAAAAAAGCTTTAAGAAATATTTTTCATGGAGAAATTTTTGATGAGAATTTCTTAATGCTTATTGCTACAATAGGAGCTATTTGTATAAAAGAGTTTCCAGAAGCAATTGCTGTTATGCTTTTATATCAAATAGGTGAAGAATTTCAAAGTATTGCAATTGGAAAGTCTAGAAATGCTATAAAAGAATTAATAAAAATAAAACCTGAATTTGCTAATGTTAAAAGAAATGGTGAAATTATTCAGGTTAAGCCAGAAGATGTTGAAATTGGAGAAATAATTGTAATTAAATCAGGTGAAAAAGTTCCTTTAGATGGAAGAGTTGAAAAAGGAACATCAATGTTAGATACTAAAACAATAACAGGAGAATCTGTTCCTAGAAAAATAAATGAGCAAGAGTTAATATACAGCGGAAGTATAAACTTAAATGCAATTTTAGAGGTTAGGGTAACTAAAAAGTTTGAAGATTCTACTGTTAGCAAAATTTTAGAGTTAGTAGAAGAAGCAACTTCTAAGAAAGCTAAAACAGAGAAATTTATTACCAAGTTTGCTAAGTATTATACTCCAATAGTTTGCTTATTAGCACTTTGTTTAGCAATTGTTCCACCATTAGTTTTTAAACAAGAGTGGTTATCTTGGGTTTATAGAGCATTAGTATTTTTAGTAATTTCATGTCCTTGTGCTTTAGTTATTTCTGTTCCTTTAGGATTTTTTGGAGGAATAGGAGGAGCATCTAAAAAAGGCATTTTAATTAAAGGAAGTAATTACTTAGAAAATTTATCTAAGGCGAGATATGCAGTTTTTGATAAAACAGGAACAATTACAAAAGGGGTTTTTGAAATACAAAAAATTGTACCAGTTGATATTTCAGAGGAGGAATTAATTAGAGTTGCAGCACATGGAGAAAAGTTTTCAAATCATCCAGTTGCAATTTCTATAAGAAAAAAATATAAAGGAAAATATGATGAAGAAAAAGTTGAAAATTTAGAAGAAATTCCTGGAAAAGGTATAAAAGCTAAGATATTTTTTAAAGAAACTTTAATTGGAAATGCAAAATTGCTTAAAGATTATGATATTAAATTTAGAGAAATTAATGAAATCGGTACAATTATTTATATAGCTATTAATGGTGAATACAAAGGATATATTCTAATTTCAGATGAAATTAAATCTGAAGCTAAAAATTCTATTTTAGAATTGAAGAAAGAGAAGATAAAAGAAACAGTTATTCTTACAGGTGATGAAAGTAAAATCGCAAACCAGATAGCAAAGGAAGTTGGCGTAGATAGGTGTATAGGAGATTTATTGCCAGAGCAAAAATTAGAGAATTTAGAAGAAATTTTTAAAAATAAAAAAGATAATGAAAGAGTAATTTTTGTTGGTGATGGAATAAATGATAGCCCATGTTTAGCAAGAGCAGATATAGGTATTGCAATGGGAGGGATTGGTGCTGATAGTGCTATTGAGGCTGCGGATGTTGTTATTATGACTGATGAACTTACTAAAATTGCTGATGGGATAAAAATTTCAAAAAAGGCAATGAGGATAGTTAAGCAAAATATTGTTTTTGCTCTTACTGTAAAGATTCTAGTTTTAGCATTAGGTGCAATTGGAATTGCAAATATGTGGCTTGCTGTTTTTGCAGATGTTGGTGTTTCTATAATTGCAATATTAAATTCAATGAAAACTTTAAAAGTTTAAAGAATAACATAATTAATTAAAATACTTACTTTTGATAGAAAATTTAATTATAATCAATAAATAAAGAGAATACAATTTTTTGCTCCTTGCTGCTCGCATTTGAAGAAGCTGTACAAAGCAAGCTTTTACAGCTTCTATTCAAAGCTTCGAAACAGCGCGTCGCTAAATAATTGTATTCTCTTTATTTATTTTTTATTGTTCTAAATACTATCAAAAGTAAGTATTTTAATTAATTATGCTATTTTTTATAAAATTTTATATAAAAATGATGAAATTAATTGAAATTTTTTCTTATATTTGGTATAACTATAATGTTAGTAAAGGAGAGTGATTTTTAATGTCAATATTAGTAACTGGTGGAACTGGTTATATAGGAAGTCATACAGCAATAGAATTATTAAAAAAAGGTGAAGACATAGTTATAGTTGATAATCTTTCTAATAGTAAGATTGAAATGTGTGACAAAATAAAATTATTATCAGGAAAAGATTTTAAATTCTATAAAGTAGATTTATTAGATAGAGAAAACTTAGAAAAAGTTTTCAAAGAAAATGATATAAAAGAAGTAATCCATTTTGCAGGATTAAAAGCAGTTGGTGAATCTTGTGCAAAACCAATTGAATATTATCATAACAATATTACAGGAACACTTATTTTAATAGACTTAATGAGAAAATATAATTGCAAAAAAATAGTTTTCAGTTCTTCTGCAACAGTATATGGAGACCCAGCAACTGTCCCAATCAAAGAAGATTTTCCATTATCTACAACAAACCCATATGGAAGCACAAAATTAATGATAGAAAGAATTTTGACAGATGTTCAAAAATCAGACAATGAATGGTCTGTTATTCTACTTAGATATTTTAATCCAATTGGAGCACATGAAAGTGGAGAAATTGGAGAAAATCCAAATGGAATACCAAATAACCTAATGCCATATATTAATTATGTAGCATGTGGGAAATTAGATCATTTAAATGTTTTTGGAAATGATTATGATACACATGACGGAACTGGTGTTAGAGACTATATACACGTTGTTGACTTAGCTTTAGGACACTTAAAAGCAATAGATAAAGCAAGAGAAATCACAGGAGTTAAAGCATACAACCTAGGAACTGGAACAGGATATTCTGTTTTAGACATAGTAAAAGCATTTGAAAAAGCAAATGACATTGAGATAAAATATGAAATAACTGAACGTAGACCAGGAGATATTGCAGTTTGCTATGCAGATCCAACTAAGGCTAAAAATGAATTAGGTTGGGAAGCTACACGTGATTTAGAGCAAATGTGCAAAGACTCATGGAGATACACTAAAAACAATATAAAATAGAGGTGAAGATGAAGAAAGCTTTAAAAATTATTGGAATAATTTTATTAATATTAGTTATTTTAATAGTTATTTTAATAGGCTCAGCATATTTCTATATAAAAGGAAAAATAAATAAAATTAATTATGTACATATTGATACAGATAATTTAGAAATTTCTCAAACTTCAAAAGATGATTTAAGCAATTATAGAAATATTGCAATTTTTGGTATAGATAACAGAAATCAAGAAGAATACACTACATATGAAGCTGGAAATAACAGAACCGACTGCATAATAATAGCAAGTATTAATAAAAATACAAATGAAGTTAAATTAGTTTCTGTTTATAGAGATACATTTGTTGATATTAATGGAAAAGGACTAGAAAATATAAATGAAGCATATTCAATAGGTGGAGAACAATTAGCAATTGCAACTATTAATAGAAATTTTGATTTAAATATAACTGAATTTGTAGCAGCAAATTTTTTAGCAGTAGCAAATTTTGTTGACAGTATAGGTGGAATAGAATTAGATATTACAAAAGAAGAACTAAAATATATTAATGGATATATAAAAGGGGTAAAAGAAAATACAGGATTGTCAGCTAGTAATATTACAAAAGCAGGAAGACAAAATATTAATGGGGTTCAAGCTGTTGCATATTCTAGAATTCGTTATGATGGTGGAGACCATAAAAGAACAGAAAGAATGAGAACAGTTTTAACTAAATCTTTTGAGAAATTAAAAAGTAAAAGTATAACAGAATTAAATTCAATAGCAGATAAAATGCTACCAGAAATATATACTAATATTAGAACTAATGAAATATTTAGTATGATACCAGAGGTAATAAAATACAATATAGGTAAAACAGAAGGATGGCCATATAAAATTATTGATAAATCTGTTCAAAATAGATGGCATGGATTTCCATGTTCACTAGAAACAAATGTAGAACAACTACATAAATCTTTATTTCCTGATATTGAATATGAAGTTAGTGATACTGTAAAAAATATTAGCAATCAAATAAAAGAGGTTTCAGGATATGATGAAAACAGTATTTAGTAGTAGAATATTTTATTGTATATTAGTTATAATATGGATAATTTTAGTATTTGCTTTTTCAAATCAAAACGGTGATAAATCTCAAGGTATGAGTGATATTATAACAGATAGAATTGTTAAAGTAGTTACTAAATTAAATCCAGATATTAAATATAAAAGTGCCAAAGATACTACTAATTTTATAGTTAGAAAAATAGCACATTTTACAATTTATTTTATTGGAGGCATTTTAATATTTAATTTTATAGATACATTTTCAATAAAAACAAAAAATAAATTATTGATAAGTATATTAATAGTTATCTTATATGCAGTTTCTGATGAATTACATCAATTGTTTATTTCAGAAAGAACTGCACAAATAAGGGATGTTTTAATTGATTCAACAGGAGCAATAATCGCAATATTTTTAATAAGTAGAATTAAGGGGGAAAAATGGAAGAGTTAGACTTAAAAGAAATCTTTGGAATTATTTGGGAAAAAAAGAAAATTATAATTGTATTCACACTAATATTAGTTGCTATTGCTACTATATATTCATTTATTATTCAAACACCTAAATACAAATCAACAATATCTTTAATTTTGGCAAGATCAGAAAATTCAGAGGAAACTGCAACATCAGTAACAACAACAGATATTACTATAAATCAAAAATTAGTATCTACATATAGTGATATTGTAAAAAGAAAAAGTGTACTTAGACCAGTAATTGCAAATTTACAAATTGCAAATCTAACAGAAGATGAATTAAAATCAAATGTTACAGTTACAGCAAAAGAAGATACAGAAGTAATAGAAATTACAGTATCAAATGAAAATCCAGAATATGCTGCTAAAATTGCAAACGAAATTGGAGCAGTTTTTTCTGAGAAAATAAAAGAAATATATAAATTGAATAACGTATATACTCTTGATTATGCAGAGCCAGATGATGTTCCATATAATATAAAGCCTATGAAATATATTATGATAGCATTTATTGGTGGACTATTTATCTCATGTGCTTGCATACTAGTAATGAGTCTATTTGATACTACTGTTAAATCAGCAGAGGAAATAGAAAAATCATTAAAAATACCAGTAATTTCACAAATGCCATATTATGATGACTCAATAAAAAAAGGAGGTAAGAAAAGATAATGATAAAGAAAGAATTAATTGTTGCAAGAGATCCAAAAGCACCTATAAGCGAGAACTTTAGAGCTTTAAGAACAAACCTTCAATTTATGAATTCATCAGAAGAGAACAAACAAGTATTATTAATTACATCAACTTTTCCAGGAGAAGGAAAATCTTGGGTTTCTGCTAATGTTGCAATAGCATTTGCACAAGCTGGAAAAAAGACTTGCATAGTTGATGTTGATTTACGTAAAGGTAGAACATATTCATTATTTAATGTTTCACCAACACCAGGAGTTTCAAATTATTTAACAGGTGTAAATGTTGATAAAGAAGTAAAAGAAATTTCTGAATTTATGCAAGAAACAGAATTACCTAACTTATATATTATTCCACCAGGAAATATACCACCAAACCCATCTGAATTATTAATTTCACCAAAAATGAAAAGGATGTTAGCAGAATTGAGAAATACAGTTGATGTTATTGTTTTAGATGGAACACCATGTGAATTAGTTACAGACTCAACAATTGTTTCAAGAATGGTTGACCAAACAATTATAGTTGTAGCACATAATTCAACTAAAATGGAAGACTTGAAAAAAACTCAAAGAGCAATTGAAAATGCAGGTGGAAAAGTTACAGGAATAGTATTAAATAAAGTACCAGTATCGGCAAAAAAATATGGAGAAAAATATTATTATGGTAATAAAAGAGCGTAGAAAGGAAAACAAAAGATGATTGATTTTCATTCACATATTTTAGCAGGATTGGATGACGGAATAGCTACTTTTGAAGAATCTTTAATTGCAGTAAAAGAAGCTAGAAAGGCTGGATTTACTAAGATTATAGCAACTACTCATTACTATTCTGGCGATAATTTTATAGCTAATGAAGAAAAAAGAAAAATAGCTTTAAATGAGTTAAAAGAAAAAATAGATGGAATCCAAATATTTCTAGGAAATGAGATATATGTAAATAGACATATGGATGAACTAATTGAAAATAAAGAAGCTTCAACTATTAACAATTCTAAATATATATTGTTTGAAATACCACTTTATGACGAATACCAAGAATTGAAAAATGTTATAATAAATCTTATTTCAAAGGGATATAAATTAGTTTTAGCACATCCTGAAAGATATAAAATTTTTCAAGATGACCCACGAAAATTAGAAGAATTAATAGACTTAGGAGTATATTTACAAGCAAATTATTTAAGTATACTTGGATTTTATGGAAAAGAAGCAAAATCTACAGTAGAACTTTTATATAAGCATGATATGATTAGTTTTTTAGGAACAGATGCACATAAATCAGATAGATATTACCCAAGAGTTAGAGAAGCAATAGAAAAAATTATTTCAATAACTGGTGAAGAAAAATTTGAGGAATTGTCTAATTTGAATCCAGAGGCTGTATTAGAGAATAAAGAGTTAGATACAGTAGAATATTTTCCAATAGAAAAAAATTTTTTCGGAAAATATAAATAAAATATAAGTAAAAGTAAAGCATTTTTTTATATAAAAATGTTTTATTTTTTGTTTGAAATTATCTATATTTACTGCTATAATCTATGTATTCACTTAAACTAATAAAAGGGAGAAATAAATGAGAATTGGAATAGATATAGATGATACAACCTTTTTTACAGTAAAATCAATGATTAAATATGGAGATATATTTGAAGAAGAAATCTCAGAAAAATCAGCTAATAAAGATAAAATGGGCATGATAAAAAACAGGTACTACCTTAAAGAGTTATATGGTTGGGATGTAGAAACAAAGTTTCAATTTTTTGAGAAATATTATAAAAATGTGTTAGAAGAATGTACATTACTACCAAATGCTGATAAAGTAATTCAAAAATTAAAGAATGATGGAGATTCAATTCATTTTATTACAGCAAGATTAATGAATATTAAAAAGTGTGATACAGAAGCAATTACTAAAAAGAGTTTAAAAAATTTTAATATTCCATATGATACTTTGAATTTACATATTGAAGATAAATTAACTTTCTTTAAAGAAAATAAAATAGACTTATGTATAGAAGATAGTTATGAAACTTGTAGAGAAGCAACTGATAATGGAATAAAATCAATTTTGATGACTACTAAAATGAATGAAGAAATTGATGCAGGAGATATTAAAAGAGTAAACAATTGGGATGAGATTTATGAAGAAATAACAAAATACAAAGAAAGGAATATTAAAAATGAAAACTGAATATGAAGTTAGAGTACTAGAAGTTGATACAGAAGAAATGATAAAGAAATTAGAAAAATTAGGTGCAACTAAAAATGGAGAATTTGATCAAAGAAGATATACATATGATTTAGATCCAAATGATCAATCTAAATGGATACGTTTAAGAACAAATGGAACAACAACAACTCTTACACTAAAAAATATTGAAAATACTACAATTACTGGAACAAAGGAATTAGAGATAGAGGTTTCTAGTTTTGAAGATACAAAAGAATTATTAGAAAGAATAGGGTTCAAACCTAAAGCATATCAAGAAAATAAAAGAATACAGTATATTTTAGATGGAGTTGAACTCGATATAGATACATGGCCATTAATTCCTACATATATGGAAATTGAGGGAAACAGTGAAGAAGATGTAGAAAAAATTATTAAAAAATTAGACTTAGATAGAAATAAGATAACAACTTTAGATGTGAAAGCTGTTTATGATAAAAAATATGGAGTTGATATAGATAAAATACCACATCTAAAATTTTAATAAACAAAAGAAAGAGGTAATAAAATATGAAAAATTTAATTTTAACATCAAATGGATTTATAGATAGTTCACCAAGAAGTGAAGAAATTGATGAATTATTTAAAAAAGTAGCAAACGGAAAGAAAGTAATGGTATTAGGAAATGCAACATTAGGAGGAGCTAATTTTTCACAAAGAGAACCAGTAAAGAAAAACTTTGAAAATGTTGGTGCTAGTCAAGTTGATATAATAGATATTAATAGAGATAATACAGATAGTGTTTTAGAATATGATGTTTTATATGTAATGGGTGGAGACCCTAGATTTTTATTAAATATGCTATATGAAACAAATATTAAAGAAAAAATAATAGAATTCCTAAAAAATGGTGGAATATATATTGGAGAAAGTGCTGGAACTATGATTTTAGGTAAAAAACTAAAATGGGTTTGGGAAGTTAAAAAAGGAACAAAACCTAAATATGATATAGAACCTAAATGTTATGATGGACTAGGATTTACTGATTATAATATTTTTCCACACTGGAATAAATATTCTGAAGAAGTAAGAAATAAAGCTGAAAATCATGAAGTAAAAATAACACCACTTAATGATGGAGAGTATATTGAAGAAGAATTTAAAATATAAGTATACATAAAATTGACAAAATAGTAAAAAAATGATAAAATTTAACAGTAAGGTTTGAGATTAGTGACTTTGCAGACAGCAAAGTCATTTTTATTGAAAAAAAGGATGATGAATATGGAAAGAGAACAATTTTTTAGAATATTAAAAGAAATGCACATGGTATGTGAACAAGTTAATGAAGAATTAAAGAAAAGAGAGCCAGATAATAAATTAAGGTATGAAGTTTTACAATTTTCAGATTTAGCAAGAGATTGGGATAGCGTTTATAAAATAGCTGATTTTTACAATAACAATTGGCTCGGAAATAAGGATTTTATGCATATTCCAAATTGCCAGCAAGTATTAGAAAATTGCAAAAAATATCCTATAATAATTGCAAGAGAAGAGGGAGAAAAAGATATTTTAGGAATATCAGCAATTAAATATGATGAAAATAGCAAAGATACAATTGACCCATATTTCCCAGAAGAAGATGCAAAATATTTTTCAATTACAGGAATTCTTGTAAAAAGAGGTACAACACATAAAGGAATGGGAAAGAAAATTTATGAGATTGCTATTAGAGGAGCTCATGAATATAATAAAGTTTATCCAGGTACTAGAATAATGTGTGTAATAGATTGTAGAAACAATCATAGTTTGAGAGCTTTATCTACTGCGGTTGAAAATATAAATGTAGGTGAAAAAGTTGGCGAAAATAGAATGTTGCCAGCAAATATTGTTGGATATTATGAATTAAGAAACCCTGAGGATGGAAAGCTAGAAGAAGCTCCAACACTTGTTTTAGAAGTAGGATTAGATGATATTGAAAAAACGTCAATAGAAAAATCAGAGAAAACCTTGGAATATAAAGAAGTAGATGGTCAGTCATTATTTGATAGTTTAACAGCAGAACTAAGAGAAAAAGTACAAGCTTATGGGTTAGCAAAACCAATTGTAATGAAAGATGATGGATGCGGAATTGTTTATTATTATTCATTACAAAGTGATTGTGTTTTAGAGGGAACTAAAATTATTCCAAATGGAACAGAACAAGGAAATGATAGAAAACCAATGGTAGATGAAACTTTAAATACAGTATATACACCACTAAAAATCTCAGTAGATATGGAGGAGAGATAATGGAATCTAAAACTATACAGTTTTTTAAAGAGATTTCAAGAATTCCAAGAGAGTCAGGAAACGAAAGAGAAATTTCAAATTTTATATGTGAATTTGCTAAAAAAAGAAATTTAGAATATGTTCAAGATAAATATAATAATGTGATAATTAAAAAATATACAGGAAAAAATGAACCAATTATTTTACAAGCACATATGGATATGGTTTGCGAAAAAGAGTCAGAATTAGAATTTGATTTTAAAAAAGATAGTATTCAAATCTATGAAGAAGATGGATATTTAAAAGCAAATAGAACAACGCTTGGTGCAGATAATGGTATTGGTGTTGCTCAAATACTTAGTATATTAGATAGTGATTTAGAGATTAATATTGAAGCCGTTTTTACAGTTGCAGAGGAAACTACAATGATAGGTGCAGAAAATATTGATGTTTCTTGTTTAACTGGAAAGCAAATGATTAATTTAGATGGATTTGAAGAACGCACTGTAATACTTGAAAGTGCTGGTTTTTCTGATATTGTTTTAAATATGAATTATGACTTTTCAGAAGTGAGTGAAAGCAATTGTTATAAAATTGCTTTAAATGGTATGGATGGCGGACATTCAGGTTTTGAAATTGATAATAATAGAGGTAATAGTTGTATTGAACTTGCAAAATTGATGAGTAAGTTAGGTGATATTAGAATAATTGAATTTGTTGGTGGAACAAAGTTTAATGTAATTCCATCACAAGCTGAGTGCATGATTTATTCTGATTTAAGTTTTGAAAATATTAAGAAAATTGCTGATGAATTTTGTGATTTGGAAAAAGAAAAATATGCTGGAATATCAATAGATGTGGAGTGTGTATGTGAGAAAGGTACTGCTCTTTCTCAAAGTGATAGTAATAGTTTTTTAAATGCAATTTGTTCTTTTAAAAATGGTGTGTTTTTTAAAAATGATATGAATCAGGTTACAACTTCTCATAACTTAGGTGTTGTTAGTTTGAAAGAAAAAGTTATGAAAATAGGGGTGAGGAGCTCGAGAGAAGCGGAGGAAAAGCAGATTATTGATTATTTAAAACAGTTTAGTAATGAAAATGGATTTGAACTTCAAATTTTGGGAGAACAACCTGGTTTTGAAACTAAAGAAGAGTCTTCATTGGTACAAAATTTGGTAAATGCTTATAAAAAGGCTACTAGTAGGAATGACTTGAATTTGAAAGCTGTTCATATAACTGTTGAATCTGGATTTTTTAAGGATAAAATTGATGGCTTAGAGGTTGCTATTATTTCGCCAAAAATAATTGGTGCTCATACAACGAAAGAGATGGTAGAGATTGAGTCTATAAATGAATGTGATAAGTGGCTTGAAGAATTTTTGATTTAATAAACTTAACTATATATAAAATACAAAATCTACATAAAATATATAAACTACATATTTAAGATATATACAATATTTAAAATAAATGCTATACTAACAAACATGAAAAGGAGGAAGAAATGAATAACATAGTAGAAGTTAAAAATCTAAGCAAAAGATATAAAGAACTAAAAGCAATAGACAATTTATCTTTTGAAATACACGAAGGTGAAATACTGGGATTACTTGGACCAAACGGAAGCGGAAAGTCAACAACAATAAACTGTATTTTATCATTATTAAATTTCAATGAAGGAAGCATTAAAATATTTGGAAAAGAAATGAAACCAGATGCATATGACATAAAAGCAAAATTGGGAGTAATTTTTCAAGATGTAGCGGTGTTTGAAGAACTAACAGTTTATGAAAACATTGACTATTTTTGTGGCTTGTATATAAAAGATAAGGAAACAAGAAAAAAATATATTGAAGATGCAATTGAATTAGTTGGATTAGAAGATTTTAAAAAGTTTTATCCAAAGCAATTATCAGGAGGACTTTTAAGAAGACTAAATATAGCATGTGGTATTGCTCATAAACCAAAGTTAATATTTTTAGATGAACCAACTGTTGCAGTTGATCCACAAAGTAGAAATAATATTTTAGATGGAATTAAAAAACTAAGAGATAATGGAGCAACAATTTGTTATACGACTCATTATATGGAAGAAGTTGAAATTATTTGTGATAGAGTAATTATTCTTGATAAAGGAAAGGTTTTAGCAAGTGGTACAAATGATGAACTTAAAGAACTTGCCAAAATTGAAGAAAAAGTTACAGTTGAAATAAATGAATTGAGTGAAAAATACATAGAAGAAATAAAACAATTAGAAAATGTTGATGAAGTAACATTTGATGGAAGTATATTACTTATTAAATATAAAAAAGGCAAAAATAATTTAGTAGAGATTATTGATTATTTGAAAAAAGAGAGTATTAATTATAGTAAAATTTATTCTGAAAGGCCAACTCTTAATGATGTATTCTTAGAATTGACAGGAAAGGAACTTCGTGATTAATGTTTATTCATAATTTTAAATATGCTTTTAAAACTCTCTTTAGAAATAAAATGTTGATATTTTGGACTTTTGCCTTTCCAATAATATTAGGTACATTTTTTAATATGGCTTTTTCAAATATTGAAAATAGCGAAAAATTGAAAACAATTGATATTGCAGTTGTTGATGATGATGCATTTAAAGATAATTTGTTTTTTGAAGAGTCATTAGATGTTTTAAGTGACGAAAAAAATGAAGATAGAATGTTTAATATTAAATATGTTACAGAGAATGATGCTAAAAAATTATTAGAAAATGAAGAAATAAGTGGCTATATGATTATTAAGGATAATGAGCCTGAGATTGTTGTGAATTCTAGTGGTATTAATGAAACTATTTTTAAATATGTTGTAGAAGAAATTTCTCAAACTGCTAATATTGTTAACGATTTAGCAAAAATTAAAATTGAAGACGAAATAAAGTTAGGAAATTATAATTTTGATTATGAAAAGATATATGAAAATGTATTGGAAATGACTAAAAACTATGATACCAATATAAAAAAAATGGAAAGTAATAATTTAAGTTATACAATGATAGAGTTCTATACTTTAATTGCGATGGCTTGCTTATATGGTGGAATACTTGGTATGACTGCAATTAATCAAAATTTAGCTAATATGAGTAGTAATGGTAAAAGAGTATCAGTAGCTCCAACTTCTAAAGCAAAAGTTATTCTTAGTAGTGTTGCAGCAAGCTATTTAACTCAGATTATTGGTTTAGCTTTATTATTTGTTTATACAATTTTTGTTCTAAAAGTTGATTATGGTACTAATTTACCTTTAGTTATTTTACTAGGTATTGTTGGTAGCTTAGCTGGATTAACTATGGGAACAGCTATTGCCACTTTATTTAAAACTAATGAAAATATGAAAACTGGTATTGTTATTTCTGTAACAATGTTTGGGTGTTTCTTGTCAGGAATGATGGGAATTACAATGAAATATATCATTGATAAAAATATTCCTATTATTAATAAGATAAATCCTGCAAGTATGATAACTGATGGATTTTATTCATTATATTATTATGATACATTAAATAGATATTTCTTCAATGTAGCAAGTTTATTAATTTTTGCTTTTACTATGATAGTTATTTCTTATTTTGGTTTAAGGAGGCAAAAGTATGATAGTATTTAAAACATTTTTAAAAGTATTAAATAAGTGTAAAGCACCTGTTATTATGTTTACAGCTATTCTAATTTGTTTTGCTGGTCTTAATATGAAAACAAGTGATAATTCTATGAGTTTTGTTGCTAGTAAACCTGATGTTCTGATTGTAAATAAAGATAATGATATTGGCGTAACTAAAAATTTAGTTAATTATATAAGAGATAATAGCAATATTATAGATGTTAAAAATACAGAAGAAGCTATTAGTGATGCTTTGTTTTATAGGGATGTTAATTATATTATTTATATACCAGAAAACTATCGAAGTGATTTTTTGAATGGAAAAAATCCCAAAGTAGAGGTTAGAAGTACAGGAGATTATCAGGCTTCTATTGCTGAAATGAATCTTGAAAGATATATGAATATTGCTAATATTTATAATTCTTCAATAAATAATGAAGATGAATTAATTTCCAAAATTAATGAAACATTGAGTAAACAGGCCAAGATTGTAGTTAATTCAAAGTTAGATACTGTTGCAATGGAAAAGGCTACATATTATTTTAATTTTGCTAATTATAGTATTTTGGCTGGTTGTGTTTATGTAATATGTTTAATTTTGTCTAGCTTTAAAGATGAAAAGGTTAGAAAGAGAACAGTTATTAGTAGCACAAATTATGGAATATATAATTTAAAATTACTTATGTCAAATATTTTATTTGCAGTTGTAATGTGGCTATTTTATGTGGTTTTAGGTTGCTTATTAGTTGGAAAAGTGCTATTTACTACTCATGGGTTAGTGTATATTGCAAATTCATTTGTATTTACTATATGTGCTACTACAATTGCATTTCTAATAGGAAATTTAGTGAGCAATAAAAATGCAATAAATGGTATTGTTAATGTTGTTGCTTTGGGATCTAGCTTTTTATGTGGTGCATTTGTACCAACAGAGATGCTTCCAGATGCGGTACTAAAAATAGCACATATTTTACCATCCTATTACTATATAAATAGTAATGATAGATTATTTTCTATTGAAAGTATTACTTTTGAGAGCATTAAGCCAATATTATATAATATGCTGATTATGTTGTTATTTTCAATTGGATTTATAATAATTACTAATATTATTTCTAAAAAGAAGAGAAAGTTACAGTAAAAGTAACTTCCTCTTTTTTCTAGTTTTTGTTTTCAATTTCTATGTTATTAATTGCAAATTCTAAGCATTCATTAATAAAGCTATTTATAGAATAAAGATTATTTTCATTAACTATTTTTTTTATTGTAGTTAATGTATTTTCTTCAATTCTACATGTAAATTGAATATAGTCTTTTTGAATGCTTTTTCTAACTATTAGTTTGTTCATGAAAATCACCTCCTAAAATGATATTATACGGATAATATTCAAATAAGAGGATATAGATTTAAAAATTTGATATTATTAAAGTGAATATTTACTACAAAAAATAAAAAATATCAAGTCTTTGGTCAAGTTTTGCTAAGATTTACAAAAGTGGTGAATTAAAAAAGTAAATTCTATTGAATCAAAATTAAAGATAATTTAATTCT